>QHPA01000489.1 GCA_003218935.1 Verrucomicrobiota bacterium | reverse complement strand
ACGCGGCGGCAATCGGTTTGAAATCCACATTGCCGAAGCCGGGGCCTTTCAGATTCCTGTCGTTGGCGTGAAAGTAGCCGAAGTGCGGCCACGAGTCGCGGATGATTTGCGGGATGGGCTTGGGTTCCGCGCACATCGCTTTCACGTCGAGAAGGATTTTGAAATGCGGCGAGTTGAACTGCTGCACAAACTGGATTGCTTCGGCAGCGGTGTTGATGAAATTGGTTTCCGCGGCTGACAACGGCTCGAAGCAAATCGTTATAGCTCGATTTTCGGCTTGCTTAACCGGTTCTCCAAACGCAGCCGTCGCCCAATCCCACGCTGTTTTGGGCGTGACGCCGTCCAGAATGCTTCGCTGTTTGGGCGAACCGAACACGATGATCTTGCCGCCGAGATCGCCGCAGAAATCGACCAGATCACAGAGGTATTTCGACGTCTTCGCGCGAACCGCTGCGTCGAGATGGGTCAGGTGCAAGCCTTCCGTCTGCGCCAGCACCCAGTGAATGCCGGAGATGGCGAGGCCGGCGCGGGCCGCCAGGTCGCGAATCTTTTGCCGTTCGCCTGCGGAAATGTCGGTGACGTATTTGGCGATGGTGAACGGGGCGATTTCGACAGCGTCGTAGCCGACCTTGGCGGAGCAGGAAAAGGCGTCTTCAATTTTCCATCCCTGAAAAATCTCGTTGCAGATAGCGAACTTCATTGCAGGCGTTGTAGTCGGAGCGCCGAACGCCGTCGAGTCCCGACTTCTAATTTGTAGCCACCGAGGAGACGAGGTGGAAAGATCCAGTCGCACAGGTTTCCGCCTCCTGCTCCGAAAATGGGATTGGAGGAAACGCTCGCCCTCACCCCGGCCCTCTCCCCCAGGAGAGGGGGAAGCACGCACAGTTCCCGGAATTTTCACGCCCTTTGGTGTGGAATTGCTTCATGGGGACTCACGTCGGCGGCTACGTGGCGAAGGGCCGCGAGGTTGCTTCGCCGAATTTGGTGAGAGAGACAATTTTCACGCCAAATGCGTGAAAATCACGCGTGGAAGCGAAACTCCGCGTCTGGCTCGACGGCCCGTTGAAAAAGGCCTGATTTCGTAGCAGCCGACGTAAGGAGGCTCAATTTACTTTGGAAACCGCAAATTATTTCAGAGCCTCCTGACGTCGGCTGCTAATTTTTAGCTGCCTGTTAAGGTTGAATCGTGGCGGCATTGCTTCTGCTAAACTGACCTGATCGATTCAGTTCTTTTGGGGAGCACACGCGCCCGCGCGTGTTCCGACCGGCGCCCCCGCCGGTCGGCGAACGGTCGGGATATTCGCGCGCTCCGAAGCGCCGGGCGAGGCGCCCGGCACGGCACCCGAGGCGGGTGCGCTCCCCGAATCGAACAGAATTCGTTCCGACTCAGCGGCCCGGATGGGAGTGCAAATGATGACGCCACTTGATGTTCAACGCTTCACGAGTCTGGCGCCAGTTGAATTGTTGTTCGCCGTGCCGGCTGTTTCGCTGGCGGTCTGGCCGGCGTTCTTTCGGCGCAAGCAAGCGGCTGGGTCCCCGGTGGTGGCAGCTTTGTTGCAGCGCGTGCAAGAGTTGAGGCAAACGCGTTTTCCCGCCCGCTACGCGCGCTTCAGGAAAGCAAAAGCGCGGGCGAAATTGGTGGCGGAAGCGCGCGAACGAATCAAACGCGAAAAAGAATTTCTTCGACAACGCTCGTGAATCAGCTTTCGTTTCAGCGTAAGGCTGTATGAACCCCGTTCTCACAAACGGACGATTCAAGGCGCTAACACTCATAGAAGTGATTGTCGTCATCGCGGTGATTGTGGTGTTGATTGGTGTTGTCCTGTCATGGCTGGCCAAGCCGCACACACCGGGTCAACACGTGCATTGTGTGAACAATCTGAGGCAGGTCGGACTGGCCGCACGCATCTTTGCCGAAGATAACGGAGACAAATCCCCGTGGCAGGTTTCAACCAACGTGGGCGGTTCGCGCGAGTATCTGGATGTTCCGAACTCTGCGTTCAGGCATTTCCAAGTCATGTCCAACGAACTGAGCACGCCGAAGATTCTCGTCTGCCCGGAAGACAGGAAACGCGATTGGGCTACGAATTGGGTGGTCGGTTTCGACAACCGAAACGTCAGTTACTTCGTCGGAGTCAGCGCGAGCGAGGCCAACACGAATTCGATCCTCTCAGGCGACCGCTATTTAACCAGTGGTCGGCAACTGACTAACGGCTTTTTGGAATTGACGCCCAAGGATACGGTTGGTTGGACGAAGAGGTATCACGATTACCACGGCTACGTTGCTTTTGGCGACGGCAGCGTGCAGCAGTTGGATTCTGCAGGTCTGCAAAAAGCGCTGCGCAACTCCGGCGTGGCGACGAACCGGCTGGCGATTCCATAGAGCGATGAAAGCAAAACGCGTCAATTATCGGGTAGCAGCGGCGCTGACCCTGGTGGAAGTGTTGGTCGTGATCGCAGTGATCGGGGTGTTGTTCGCGGTCTTCATAAATGCGGTGTCACACAATCGGTTCAGACCTACATGGGTTAAATGCACCAACAACCTTAAAGCAATCGGACTTTCCTTCCGCATCTTCGCCAACGACCACGGCGATGCTTTTCCGATGACCGTTTCGACCAACAACGGAGGCTCGATGGAATCTGTCACCACCGGTGAGGTTTTTCGACATTTCCGGGCGATGTCGAATGAGTTGGGCACGCCGAAG
>QHPA01000488.1 GCA_003218935.1 Verrucomicrobiota bacterium | reverse complement strand
AGAGTGACCGCGTGCCGGATTGATGAACAAACGTTCTCCTCTTGTTTCGTGGGAGCATTGTCGGTGTTACAGCGGAAGTGCGTCCGAAGCCTGGTTCCCGCGCCTTGACAGTTGGTAAGCGAGACAATGGTTTACACGGTCGGTTTAGAGAATGTCACCCGTTGCGCCATGTCCGCGCTATGCTGGTCGCGCAGGTGGCCGTAGGTTTTCATCGCCAACGCACCGCCGTCTTTGTGGCCGAGCCAGCGGGAAACTGTTGGAATGTCCACGCCTGATTCGATGCAACGGGTGGCAAACAAGTGACGGAGGTCATGGTGGGTGAAGCGAGCGATTCCCAATTTCCTGCAGGCCGTGTTGATAGCACCCTGACACTCGTGAACACGCATAACCGGACCGCTCAAAAACTCCTTCTCGCCTCGCTCGCTTTTGATGCGTTGCAACAAGCGGCCCATATCAGGAATCATCGGCAGACGGCGAATTTCCCAATTCTTGGTCCTGGTACTTGGGTCACTCATGATGGTGATTTCGCCTTTCTCGAAATCGCAGTCACGTCCGCGAATACGCGCCGCCTCCCCTTTTCGGCAGCCGCTGTAAGCAAGAAACTCAACGAAGTCAGCGCATTTTTTGCCCCAGGCGCCGTCGGTCTTGCGGATGCAGTCTATCATTTCAATGAAGTGCTCCTGGCTGGGAAGTTGCAGGAGTTTCTGTCGAATCTTCTTCCGTTTGATGTGGACGGCCGGATTGTCGTACCGCGCGCCCGCTTCAACGGCAATATCCAAGACCAACTTGAGCGTGCCGACTGTGTTGTTAAAGGCTGACGGACTGGATTTCTGCCCGAACCGAGCAGCCCACGCGAGGCAATCCGCTTTGGAGATTTGCGCCACGTCTGTTTGCTCAAGGTCGGGCCATGATTTTAGCAAGGCGACAAGGCGCTCTTCCCGGTAGGTTTTGCTTCGCTCTTTAATGGAGTGGTCTCCTTTCAGCCGTTCGCGGTAGGTCTGTAGCGCATCGCTAAAGAGGAGCTTTCCCCGAGCGACTGCCTTGTGTGCGGCGGCACGCTGCCGTTCTCCCTTGTGGAAATCGCTGAGACGCAGTTTGGCGACGCTGATCCGGTCCGTCTTGAGTGATTTCCAAATCAACTTGCCCCGCACGCGGATTCGCGCATAATAATTTCCTGACTGAATGTTGCGCACGAGATTGGCTACTGGCGTTTTTTGCCAAGGTGAGTCTGTATTATCGGATAAATTGGCTTGCATGCGAATAGTATAGAAGACCAGTATAGAAAACGCAAATTTGGAGATTGCCAAAACTCGAATATAGCCAATAAAATCAGGCATAACGGAAGGGTGGCTGAGTGGTTGAAGGCACCTGACTCGAAATCAGGCGTAGGAGCAATCCTACCGTGGGTTCAAATCCCACCCCTTCCGCCAATAATTCTTCGAGACAACTCAGAATTGTTACGCCGGCTTGATCACATCGGAGGAGGTAAGTGTGAGGCTGCCCAAGATGCGTGAAACATCCACGAATGCGGGAGAATCGCCGCCGAAAACTTGACAGCAATGTGCCAGGCCGTGGGGCATTTCGATCGAAAACCGCCTTTGCGAAAAGTTCAGAACCAAAAAAAGACGCCACGATCGCCAGTGTCATACCATGGACCCAAATCGCGAAACCTGCGCCATGACGCGTGGCCGTCCAAAAACAGAATGTTGCCTCCGCTCGGGATCTTCCCTTGCAAGTGACCGGAATGAGAATATTCCTTCATGCCCATGCTGGTGTTAGGAGCGTGAAGAAAATCGTTTTTGCCCGTAGATGGAGCCGGGCCACCGGATGGAGTCGCGTCCATGAGTAGCTCAGTCTCGGAAACAGTATTCGTGACGACCGCCGTCGTTTTGGTCACGAAGCGTTTTCCGCCCGTGAGTCTGGCGGTTCCATTGACGCGGTCAGACTGGTCGGACCGTTGACCGAGCCAGCCATAGCCGATAATCGCGTTCCCGCCGCGGTCCCAAAGCGCGTTATTATTCCATTTCACGCTGGCTATCGAGCCTGGACAATAAAGAATCCTTCGCTTTTGCGTGTCGGGCGTGGTCCTGCTTGAATCGCCGTTGATCAGGGCATTGGCTGTTTCTGTTCTCACGTCCCAGACCCAATTGCCTCCCGTAGGGTGCATCGGGACAAAATCTCTATTGTCGCTGGCGTACATATGAACGGCCAAACCGATTTGACGAACGTTGCTCATGCAACTGATGCTGTAACTTTTCTGCTTCGCAATGGCGAGGGCTTGCAAGAGCAGCGCAGCGAGGATGGCAATAATCGCGATGACGACAAGCAGTTCAATGAGAGTGAAGGCCGGCGCTTTGTCAGGGAAGGTCCGGACTCTTTTCATTCTCATTCTTTAACTCATATTTGCGCCTCACTACAATCCGATAATCTCCAGAGCGGCCGATGCAAATAGAGAGCATCCGCTTCTGTGTGCCGATCAATAGAAGATATAAGAATTCTCGCCGCCGGTAAGCTGCAGTTCCCATTTCATACTGCTTGCAGAATGGGTCACCACATGACCGTCCGCATACCCGGAATTGGCGTTTCGAATCTTGCCCCCAAAGGCGTGCGCTCCACTGGCGCTGGTAAAAGAGTCTCCTGATGTCTCTTTTGAACCAACCATCCAGTCAGAGACGATGGGGCGGGTCGAAATAGTCAAGTCGTCCATTTTGGATGGCCACGGCGTATCCAAGCGGGTAGGGAGAAGCGAAACATCCGGGTAGGTCAACGTGGTGGGGCCTTCCAAACGCCGTGGCACCCACCAGTTCAAGTTTACACCGGCATATTTGGATCTCTGAATATCGGTGAAGAACTTGGAAAGATCGTCAATAGTAGCCATCGGTCTCCCAAACTTCGCTTGAAAGGTTGTCGAACTTTCCTGCCATGAATTCTGCAGAGGGCAGTACCACATCTGCGGCTGTGCTATCCCGTGGGTCTCCATTGCCTTTAACATCGGCAATCCAATCAGCCATGGATACAGGTTGCGAAAGTTCACGAGCTGCGTGGAGTCGGTGGGCAGCTGAAACGACGGTAACCCTCCCTTTGAATCATCACCTGCGTACATAGCGGCAGCCAGTGCGAGCTGCCTGTAATTGTTGGTGCAGGTGGTCACGCGCGCTTTGAACTTCCCGTACGACACCGCTGGTATGAGCAGCCCGGCCAAAATGCCAAGGATGGCGATCACCACCAACAACTCGATCAAGGTGAATCCCTTTTCGACGCGCCGATTTCTTGTCATAATCATTTCGACAGTTAACAGGGAATTGGCTCACGGTGCGACACGAGTGAGCGACGGCCACCGACTGCGCACCACAGTGTGTCCGAGAATGTTCATAAATCCAATCGTGTCCTCACCGAGACGCTCATGGCCGTTCGTTCCACTCGATTGAAACTCCCACAGACCACAGAGCTACTTTGCCTGAGCGCCTACCGAGGCCAAAACCCAACCTGCACCCAGTGCGACCAACTGCAAGCCCGAATGCTCCGAGCGCGACGGCCAATGCTACGTGCAGAGCTGCCGAACGAGGAGAGTTCTGGAGCCGAAAGCGCTCGTAGCAGATATGCGCCGCGTACGCAACGGCGCTGACCGCCCAAGCCGCCAGACGCCATATTTTTACATGAGCACCTGGCACGGCAAACACGATGCCAACGAAAGCGTACAGGACGCCTAGGATTACCATCGCACGAAACCACGGCGGCCGACGTGATTCGCTCATGTGTGGCCTAACGCACCCAATAGCGACGGCGGCCACGAGGCACGCCGATTGCAACTGCGACGGCCTGCTGCCGTTCGCTGTAGCATCGTTGGGCCGCGCGTCAGTAAACCAAGTTCGCGCCAAAGTCCGGAACTTTCCCATCTTTGATTTCCTGAATCCATTGGTCCAAGCTTCCTCTGTGCATCTTCCAAAACTTGCGACAAAGCTCAAGGTATTGGATCACCACATCGCGTTCTCCTTTTTCAAGGAGGTCTTTGGCCAGACTTACGTTGGGTCCAAAACTGTTCATCTGCGGTGAGCCGGGACTGTTGCCTGCGGCGAGCAAGTATTGTTTCGCTTCGTCAACACGACCGTCCTTAACAGCAATACGACCCAGTACGAGATTGGCGTCTTGCACCGCATTCCCGTAATTCCAATCGCCCGGAAATTTTGAGAGTAATGTCATCAACTCCTGTGCGTACCTCTTGGCATCCTCCGCGTTGCCCGCGACGAAACTTTCCTTTGCCGCGTCATTCAAGGCGTAGAACCTCTCCTGTGGTGTCTTGGCTTTGGCCAATTCATTTGTCGCCTTGGCGAGGCGCCCTTGCGGGCTGAAAGAACCACCGCAACCGCAAGCAAGCAACAATCCGCAGAGTAAGAATGGTGTCATGTATCTCATATCGCGTAGTCGGCCTAACGCCGGAACTTCGTTAGACGGCCGGCTCAATCATTTCGATTCGTTCCGCGAACAATTCAATGTGGGTGCAACGGGCGCACTTCAAGCCTGGGGCTGCGGTTATCACCGAAGGAACGGTCACCGCCAACGGAATCTCCGTGAATCGGTCATGGCCGCAATGGGAACATAGGACTGGCTTACCGTGCGCTCTGTATTGCTGCGGGCCGATCGCTCGGTGTGCGGCCTTCCAAGCACGCTTCACAGCTTTGACTGTCTTCCTCATAATAAGGCTATTCAACCTTGTCGTTGCCGTGTTCGTATATTAAGCCTTGGAAATCCAACATGCAATTCGTTTGATGCGAGAAGCTTGTGTGCTCCGGCATCTCTCCTTCAACACCGAAAAAACCTCCTACTGGCTCGGCGGATCGTCAGACTTTTTCGAAGGCTAGCCCATCTAAGGTGCAACTGATCGAGAAGGTCCTATTGCCGGCGCTTCGAGCCGGCAGCCGGCCTTTTTTCGGTGATCTAGTTTGCCGTGTGCGATGCGTTGTCATGCGGTGTTATTGTGCAACAACAGATGCGAAGCATGAAAAATTCAACCTTTAGCTTGTCGCCCCGTCCTGTTTGTGTATTCTTGAATAGCTCAAGGTGACCCCGGAGGAAACAGCCCGTGAGGAGATCGACGCGATGCTCAATCATGACGACAAACCTATGAAACGCCTTGGAGGAAGAACCGCGTCGCCTCATCTCGCGGCGGGCTTGCGTTGGTTCCAAAGACGGCTCGTGTTAATGACCGTGTTTGTCTGGTTTGGATGCGCCGCTCTCGCAGATGACGCGCCCGAAATTTTGTGGATGCGAGGAGGGGCTGGGCAGCAGATTACCAGCCTCGACATGTCGGCAAACGGCTCACTCCTGGTATCGGGCGATATATTTGAACTCGTTAAAATCTGGCGGTTGCCCGACGGGGTAATGCTCAGAACTCTCGAAGGCCACTCCAACGTGGTCGAGAACGTGGCTTTATCACCGGATGACAGCCTCGTGGCGTCCATCGACGCGGGTGGCACGCTGAAATTGTGGAATGTCCAGGACGGGACGTTGCGATGGAGCGTAACTGCGGAGTTCAGCAATTTGAATCTGGTGCGCTTTGCTCCGGACGGCCTGACGATCGCTACTTCCGGCGGAGATAAGATCGTAAGGCTGTGGCGGGTGGCCGATGGAGCGTTCATCCGCGAAATGGCTGGGCACTCCCAGCCTGTCCAAGGGATTGATTTCTCTCCAGACGGACAACTATTGATATCCACGGCGTGGGACCGTTTGCTCCAGGTCTGGCGGGTTTCCGATGGTTTGCTCGTTGGGACGATCGACAACGTGTTTCGAGGATGGTCGGCGGCGTTTTCGCCCGACAATGCGACGGTGGCAGTGGGCTCATCGAGACACGTGCGCATCTGGAGAATATCCGACGGCTCGCTCGTTCACGTTCTCACGAATCACACCGCCAATGTTATCTCGGTCCGATTCTCCGCGGACGGCTCCACGCTGGCAGCCGGTGACGTGAGGGGTGCCGTCAAGCTCTGGAACGTGGCTTCGGAAACGGCGCAGGACATTTATCCGGAGTCCACCACCGCCGTGATGACTGCTCATCCGGTGGCGCTCTCGGGTGATGCCACGGCGCTGGTTTTTAACACTCCGGGGCAAAGCCTGAAATTGTGGCGGTCCAACAACTGGCCACGGCAGGCGCAGGGGAGAGAGTTCACGTATTCCGGACCGCCGACGGCTCGCCCGACCCGATCCTCGAAGACGTTTCGCCCACCATCGGCAGGGTGGTGGCCTTCTCACCGGACGGAACATTGCTCGCCGGCGGAGATAACAGCGGGCAGATCACGCTCTGGCGCGTAAATGACGGTCAATTGGTCCGTCAAATCCCGGCGCACGCGGCCTCGCCCGAGTCGATCGTTGCCCTGGCGTTCTCGCCCGACAGCACCCTGATCGCTTCAGGAGGCGCCGACGCGGTGGCAAAAATCTGGCACGTTGCCGATGGATCGCCATTGCGTTCATTGAGTGGGCACAGTTTAAACATTTACACGCTGGCGTTTTCTCCGCAGGGCGACCTTTTGGTTTCGGGCAGCGGTGATACGACACTGAAACTCTGGCGCGTGGCAGACGGTAATTTGAATTACACCCTCACCAACCACACCGACCTGGTTGTCAGCGCCGCTTTCTCTCCCGATGGCACCACGTTGGCATCAGGATGCTTTGACGGAACCGCGCGGCTGTGGAACGTGACCGATGGCAGTAACGTCGGCACGTTGCAGGATGGATTTGCTGTGAGGGGACTGGCCTACACCAGCGACGGCAATCACCTGTTTACAGCCGGCGCTGCAGCGTTTCCGGGTTTGCGGGGAACACTGCGTATTTGGCACTTGCCAGACGGCACCAACGTTCAGACTTTCTCACGTGAGCTGGCCTTTCCCACTACCCTGCGCGGGCACCTGAATGGCTTCTGCGGGTGACGGGGATCTCCGGCACAAACCTCACCATGCAGACCTCTTCGAATCTGGTCGATTGGTCAGATGCAAACCAATTCCCCAATCCTCCCAATACGCTCGATTTGCCGCTTACCCTGGACAGTTCGAGGCGCTTCTATCGCGCGCTCCAACGTTGAGCCACTGTCCCCGGCTTCATCCCTCAACCTTCAACATTCAACTTTCAACTTCTTTACCATCCTTCATCCTTCAGTCTTCAGCTTTCAGCATTACCTCCACAAACTCTCCCTTGTCGCCCCGTCCTGTTTGTGTATTCTCGGCGACTGTAGATGACTCCGGAGGAAACAGCCCGGCAGCGAATCGACGCGATGCTCACCGGATTGGGCCTTCATCCCTGAGCATGGCGGCGGTCCGGCCGCGACACCGATCGTCGAGGCAGGAGAGATTTACTGGTTTGGCCGAAGCGGTCAGGTGGATTGTCTGGACGGACAACGCCGTGAATTCCTTGAATCCCGCTACGGGCGAGACCTACTGGCGAGAACCGATGGTGACAAGCAGCAACGATTCGATTCCCACTCCGGTGTTCCAGAAGAACCGGCTGCTGATTTCCGGTTTGATGTTTGAATTAGACGCCAACCGACCGGCGGCCAAGGTGCTTTGGCCGGAAACAATGGCTCCCTCCAAAAGAATTTTGAGCAACACCTCGACCCCTGTCTTGCAGGGCGATTACGTGTATTCTGCGAAGTCCAACGGCGAACTGGTCTGTCTGGAGGCGAACACCGGCAAGCAGGTTTGGGGAACAACCAACGTGACGGAGCTGAAATTCGGCGCCAGCATCCACCTGACACCAAATCGTGATGCCACGTTTCTTTTTACTGACGAAGGAAACTTGATTTTAGCGCGACTCGCGCCCGGCGGTTACCGAGAGATCAGCCGTGTGCATCTGCTCAAACCGACTTCAATTTTGGGGACTCGAAAGTTTGCGTGGATTCCGCCGGTTTACGCCAACGGTCACGTCTTTGCCCGCAACGACGAGGAACTGGTCTGCGCCTCACTGGAAGCCAAGCGATGAAACGAAAGAGATGGGCTTGATACCGCTACAAGGTCTTCCATGCTGACACGGGCTCGGTGACGAACGGCGAGGGACATGTGGAGGCAAACTGTGCCGCAGCCGATTGCGATTCTTGAAGTGCTCAAACTCGTCTTTATGGTCTCTCCTTGCGTATCGAGAATGTTAGGTTGCAAAGAGTAAAAAGGAAAGACAAATTCTGGTCAAAAACGTGTGGATCAAACCGACGAGTAACCCTAAGGACCCTAAGGCGAGTTCGAATGTCGCCCCTTCCGCCAGTTGTTCCAGGTGCGCACCAGGACAACCGCGTCGGCGCTTCGCCAAATGAATCAGAATTCGAAGTCCAAGAAACAGTTTGCTGTCGCGCTGGCGGCTGTGTTGGGTGGAGTCGCGTTGGGTTCATTCATCGTGATAAGGAGAGATGAGCCGGGGCAGTCGCAGCGGCCACTTCCGATCCGGCCGGCCCCTGGCAAAGACGCGCAGAGGGGCGATTCCTCGACGAATGATATGGTCTGGATTCGGGGCGGGATTTTTTGGATGGGTTCGGCGGACGGAAGCCCGGATGA
>QHPA01000445.1 GCA_003218935.1 Verrucomicrobiota bacterium | reverse complement strand
ATGATCGACTCGCATCCCGCGCTCAAGTGCGCCTCGCCGCAGGCGCCGATTGCCGATTGGTTCATCGGCGACGATTTCCATCACAACGGCGCGTTCTATCTGCCGCACGCGTTCGGGTTCTTCTCCGGGTTCGGCCAGAAACTCGACGAGCCGACACGCGAGCAACCAAAGCCGTTCGATTACAAAACGCCCGACGGTTACGAGTTTTATCTGAAACTCGGCCCGTTGGCGAACGCCGACAAACTTTATTTCAAAGGCAAGATCGAATTCTGGAACGACTTGATGGAGCACGACACTTACGACGAATTCTGGCAGGCGCGCAACCTCCGTCCGCACCTCAAGAATATCAAGTCCGCCGTCATGACCGTCGGCGGCTGGTATGACGCCGAAGACCTGTTCGGGCCGCTCCAGATTTATCACGAAGTCGAGCGCAACAATCCAGGCATCTTCAACGTGCTGGTCATCGGTCCGTGGTTCCATGGCGGCTGGTCGCGCGGCGACGGCGACAAACTCGGCAATGTAGATTTCCGCGCCAAGACCGCTGAATTCTATCGCGAGAACATCGAGTTGCCCTTCCTGAAACATTTTCTGAAGGACGATCCGAAGTTTGATCTGCCGGAAGCCTACGTCTTCGAGACCGGCACCGCTCAATGGCGGCGCTATGAATCCTGGCCGCCGAAGAACGCGCGTGAAAAAACGCTCTACTTCCACGCCGACGGCAAACTGTCATTCGATTCACCGGCCAACGGAACCAGTCCGTTTGACGAATACATCAGCGATCCGGCCAAGCCTGTGCCGTTCATTCCCGGCATTGCCATCGGCATGACGCGCGAACACATGCTCGACGATCAACGGTTCGCGTCCTCACGGCCCGACGTGCTGGTTTATCAGACCGACGTTTTGGAAGAGGACATCACCATTGCCGGGCCGATTACGGCGCGATTGCAGGTCTCCACCTCCGGCACCGATTCGGATTGGGTCGTGAAATTGATCGACGTTTACTCCGGCGATTATCCGAATCCCGACCCGAATCCCGCTGGTGTGCAGATGGGCGGCTACCAGCAACTCGTCCGCGGCGAAGCCTTTCGGGGCAAGTTTCGCAACAGCTTCTCGAAGCCGGAACCGTTCGAGCCGGGCAAAATGACGAAGGTCGAGTACGTCCTGCCGGACGCATATCACACCTTTCGGCGCGGTCATCGCATCATGGTGCAGGTGCAGAGCTCGTGGTTCCCGCTCGTGGACCGCAACCCGCAGAAGTTTTGCGACATCTACCACGCCCGCGAAGAAGATTTCCAAAAGGCGACGCAGCGGGTTTATCACTCGCCGCAAGCCGGCTCGAATATTCGCGTGCAGGTTCTGGCACTCGAGAAGTGAGCAGTCGTTTTCGTTTCGGACAATTAAAATTGGTCTAGAAACTCAAATGGCCCAATGCGAGGAGGCCGTAAAACGTGTACTCGCAATCCAAATGCTCATCGCCCCAATGGCCGTGAAACGCGCCTTCGTTCGTCCAAAGCGTATCGATGAAATCCAGGCATTTCTCCTTCACCTGCTCAAAGGAAACCTGCATCCCCGCCAGCGCGTGCAGCGCCGTCGCCGTCGAAAGCAGGTCGGGCATCGGGGCGTTTGGCGCGGCGAGAAAACCGCCCGCAGAGTGACAGCGCGCCAGCAGCCAGCCGGCGACGGATGGGTTCACTGGCAGGGACAGGTTTCGGAGGACGGTCACGGCGGCAGCCGTCGCATTGGTCGAACCAACTTTTGAGCGCTGAGCAGCCGGAGCAACGGCAACACGTTCGTTCGTCCACGCGCTATCTGCGGTCTCCAGAAATTTGAAACTTTGAGCCAGCCGCAATGGTTCCGGCACATTGGCTTTCAAATCCTGACAAGCGCCCAGCGCGAGAAAACAGCCGTAAGCCGTGCCGCATTCCGCGCCGGTCACCGGACTGTACCCGCCGTCCTTGCTCCGAAACTGCTCAATGCGACGAAGAACTCTTTCACGGAAATCGGCGCCGCAGGAGTCCGTCGAACTCCGATCGGCAATCGCCGTCCACGCGCGGGCCAGGCAGCAGAGATGCACAAAATCCAAACCTTCTCCGCCGCCGAACGATTTCAGATACGAAGCAATTCGGGTAACTGGCAGTTCCGCTTGCAACGCCAGCAAGCCATCCACCCCAAAAACCGTGTAGTAAAGGTCGCTTCTGCCCATGCGGTCTTTGAAGCCGCCCTCGTCGTTCTGCTGCCGGCGCAGAAAACTTGCGATCAGTTCCGTGGATTCACCAAGAAGCTTCGGAGCCAGCCGCGCGACCTGCAGCATTTCGAGCCTGATGCTCACGGCTGAATGGACAGGATTTTGGCCGAACCTAACCGGCCACTGAAACTTCAG
>QHPA01000444.1 GCA_003218935.1 Verrucomicrobiota bacterium | reverse complement strand
CATTGTTCACAATTCCGGCGTCGACGCAACAGGGATTGAGACCTCAGTAATTTCATGTCAAAGCTGCCGCGCTCATTCTACGATCGGGACACGATTCTGGTCGCCAGGGAACTGCTCGGCAAATACCTCGTTCATCGGTCGCGCGGCGCGGAACGCATCGGCAGGATTGTGGAGGTGGAGGCGTATCTTGGTCCGCACGATCTCGCCGCGCATTCTTCGAGAGGGTTGACCGAACGAACGAAAGTCATGTTCGGTCCACCCGGCCACGCTTACGTGTATCTGATCTACGGAATGCACTGCTGCATGAACGTCGTGACCGAGCGCGAAGGCCATGCCTCCGCCGTGTTGCTGCGCGCCATCGAGCCGGTGAAAAATGTCGTGGGCCGGACCTGCGGCCCGGGCCTGCTTTGCCAGGCGATGCATATCGACAGGCGTCTCAACGCCCACGACCTGGTCAGCGACACGTTCTACATCGCCGCGCCGCCGCAAGCCAAACCGTTGGTGATCGTCAAAAGACCTCGGATTGGAGTGGACTACGCCCGACAGTGGGCGAAGAAGCCCTTGCGGTTTTACATCAAAGACAGTCCGTTTATTTCGAGACCGTAGCGGGCCAGTTGGCAACTCGCCCTTTGTGAGCGGCGGTGTCCGGCTTTGGAACAGCGACCGAAGCCAGGCGTGAGCTGGCGTGGTTGAAATTCGAGCCCGCGTAGCGGCGAAGGACAATCCTCTACCCCATTCTGTCGCCCCTGCCGGGGCTTTTGGCGACGGCGTATTTTTCCCACGGCTCGCGCCGTGGGCTATCTTCTGTCGCCACTGCGTGGCTGACGACTTGCGCGCCCATTATCCAAATTTACGGTTCAAAGTTTCCCTGCGGCCTGTTTTGGGGCTGGACGCTACCTGAGAACCACGGCGCCATCGGAAGGCCCGTGGCCGTTCTCCTCCTTCAGTTCTCTCAGGAAACTTTTCGCGGGAAAATTCCTGCCCGGACAACGGGTGTAAATCGGGTTGATTTGCTGGTGCGTTTTGACGGCGTCGGCGCTCAAGCGGCAGCGGGCGAGTAAAAAATCCACCAATGCGTGGAGGCTTTCCATTTGTCTTTTAGTGGGTCGGTCCTCGTCGAAATTTCCGACCATGCAGATGCCGACCGCCTTCTTGTTCAAAGCTTCACTGGCCAGATGACCGCCGTCGAGCTGCGCCGTCCAGCGGCGGCCGATGGCGATCTCGCCGTCCTTCATCGAACGGCCGTTGCCGATGACGAAATGGTAGGCCAGCCCGTTTTCCATGTGTCGTTCAACGCGATGATAGTAATCCATGCCTTTGACGCTGGCGTTGGGCGAGGCGCTGTGATGAATGACGATGTATTTCCACTTGGCTCGCTCGACCCGGATTTTGTTCAGCCCTTTCGGCAAGAGCGAACTCGAAGCCGCCTCGATCCTGACCGCCTCCGAATCGGGAATGACCAGCTTCTGACCGACTCGAAGTTTTTCGGTCCTGGTGAGGCCGTTGTGCTCGGCCAGTTCGCTGACGGTCAGCCCATATTTGTGGGCGAGGTCGGTCAGCGTGTCGTTGTGTTTGACGGTGTAGTTTTTATCTGCCGCCGCGAGTGAAACACAAACGCAGGCCAGCACCGCTGCGGCGGATCCGGCGCAGCGGCGGGCGAACCGGGAGACAACAACGTAATTTGCCATTTCGGTTTCTCGATTCTGACCGGTAACACATCGCGCCGTTCATTGGCCAGATTTTTATTCTATTGAAACAAGCTTGTGAAGGCCGTCGGCGCAGATAAAATACGCGGCCAAACCCATGAGAAAACTGCTTTCCATCGGACTGCTCCTTCTGCTGGCTGGAGCCGCCGCAACGGAGTCACAAGGTCAAACTGGTTTCCGGCGAATCGAAGACGTGATTTATAGCCGAAAATTCGGCACGGCGCTGACGTTGGACGTGTTTCAGCCGGAGCAGCCCAACGGCTGCGGCATTCTATTCATGGTCAGCGGCGGGTTTTTCTCCAGTCACGACGGGATTAATCCCGGTTTTTATCGCGCGTTGCTCGAACGCGGCTACACCGTGTTCGCGGTCGTGCACGGTTCGCAACCGAAATTCACCATCCCGGAAATCGAGCAGGACATCCATCGCGCCGTGCGATTCGTGCGACACAACGCGCCGAAATACGGCGTGAATCCGGGCAAGCTCGGCATTACCGGCGCCAGCGCCGGCGGCCATTTGTCGCTCACGATGGCCACGCAGGGCGGGCCGGGCCAGCCGGACGCGAAAGACCCGGTGGACCGCGAAAGCAGCGCCGTGCAGGCGGCCGCCTGTTTTTTTCCACCGACCGATTTTCTGAACTGGTCGAAACCCGGCGACAATGAAGTCGGGATTGGCCCGGTGGGGACACAATTCAAAGCGGCCTTCGGTCCGCGTTCGGACACCGAGGAAGGCCGGGAGACGCTGGGCAGGGAGATTTCGCCGATCAACTTCGTCACCTCAAACTTGGCGCCGACGCTGGTGGTTCACGGCGACGCCGACAAGCTGGTGCCGATTTACCAGGCGGAGATTTTCAAGAAACGCTGCGAGGAGGCGCGTGCGCCCTTCAAGCTGGTCGTTCGCGAAGGCAAGGACCACGGCTGGAAGGAAATGGGTGACGACATGAAGATTTTCGCCGATTGGTTTGACGAACATCTGTGCGCGCATAAGTCGAAAGAGTGATTTGACGCCAATGAGAATTTGGCGCAGCGACTGCCGGGATTTTCCTCTCCCGGATCATCAGCAAACGACTCAGGGGTGTGAGGGGCTTTTGTGGGCGCCTTGGGGGTTCTCGATAATTCCTTTGCGAATGGCGTAACGGGTGAGGCCGGCCACGTCGTGAATTTCCAGCTTGTCCATGAGCTGTTGTCGGTGTTTCTCCACCGTCTTGATACTGATAAACAGTTTGTCGGCGATTTGCTTGTTGGCGTGACCTTCGGCGATCAACTGGAGCACTTCCATTTCACGCGAGGTAAGCCGGCTGCGGCCTTTCTTGACGGGTTCGCCTCGAACAAAAGCCTGTTGGTAATGGTCGAGCAGTCGTTTGGAGATGGCAGGGCTGAAGAAAGCGTTGCCTTTCTTTACTTCGCGAATGGCCATCACCAGATCCTGCGAGGCGGTTTGTTTGATCAGGTAGCCGGTTGCGCCGGCTTCGGTCAACTGCTGCACATATTCTTCGTCGCTGTAGGACGAAAGGATGAGCACTTTTGACCCGGGGCTTTCCTTGGTGATTTGCCGTGTCGCCTCCAGCCCGTTGAGCGAGGGCATCCCGATGTCCATGACAACCACATCGGGGCGCAGGCGTTGGGCGATTTGTACCGCCTGGCGTCCGTTGTCCGCCTCGCCGACAACGTGCATGTCTTCTTCTGCGTCGAGCAAAGCGCGGAGGCCCTGCCGCACGACCGTATGGTCATCCGCTAGTATCACTGTTATTTTCTGCATACTTCAGTTCCGTTGCCAGGTAGATTATGTTCGCCAGCTTGAAATCCCGCAACCTGCAAAATGGAGGCTTCCCACGGCTCAAGTTTCCACTCGCGGTGTCAGGCACCGCGGCGTGGCAGCGTTCGCTCTATTCCGCGGCCCGCTTGCGGTGAGTGATATCGCGCGCGATGATCTGCACGGCTGGCCGGCTTTCAAACGTCAGCGGCGCGGCGGCCACTTCCACGTCCACCAC
>QHPA01000443.1 GCA_003218935.1 Verrucomicrobiota bacterium | reverse complement strand
GGCCCATGCCGTAAACCGCGGCGGTATCAATCCAGTTGACGCCCAGTTCGAGCGCGCGATGGATGGCGGCGACGGACGCTTTGTCGTCCTGCTCGCCCCAGGCGAATTCCCAGCCTGCACCGCCGATGGCCCATGCGCCGAAGCCGACGGGGGTGATAAACAAATCCGAATTTCCGAGCTGTTTCGTTTTCATATTACCCAGTGTTTTTGTTTTCATAATTTTGTTTCTATGCACGATACATTCCAAATTCGCAAGGAACTGATCTGATGTTTCTCAAAATTTTATTCTTAAAGCTCTTACAGTTTTGGCGGCGTAGCTCTGGCTCGATTCCAACGAGCGCACACCATCGCGGCGGAGTCGCCGTTTCGACGAGGTGACGAATCGTCGTCATTGATTCATCGTCTCCTGCCATCCGCCGCCGAGGGCTTTGACCAGCGTCACGGCGGCCATGAGTTGTTGCCCTCGGAGTTGCACCGTGGTGGACTCGATGTTCAGCACTGTGTTTTCCGCCGTTGCGACTTCCAGGTAGGTGATCAGGCCGTCACGGTAGCGATTGTTGGCGACCTCGAGTTGCTTGCGGGCGGCGGCAAGTGCTTCACTTTCGGTTTGGTATTGGCTGGCCAGGAGAGTTTGCGCCGCGAGATTGTCTTCCACGTCTGCGAACGCGGTCAGGACAGTCTGACGGTAATTGGCGATCATCTCCTCGTAAGCTGCCTGCGTGAAACGTAAATTTGCGCGGAGCCTGCCGCACTCGAACAGCGGCAGGGTTATGGACGGTCCGACAGCCCACAGGCGACTGGACCAATTGAACAGTGTGCCGGCATCAAAACTCTCAAAGCCCGCCAGACCGTTCAACCGGACGGTGGGAAAGAAAGCAGCCTTGGCGACGCCGATGTTAGCGTTCGCCGCCGCCATACGGCGTTCGGCAGCCGAAATATCAGGCCTGCGTTCAAGCAACTCGGACGGCAAGTCTGGTGGGATGACCGGAGACCCGGAAGCAAGCGTGCGCTCTGGAATATGAAAGGTGGAAGCATTTTGGCCAGCGAGTACAGCAATGGTGTGCTCGAACTGGGACCGCTGCAGGGCCACGGCCGGCAATTGGGCCTGGGTGGTCTTGAGCAGCGTCTCGGCCTGGGCGACGTCCAGGTCGGAAACCACTCCGCCGGCGCGACGATTGCGGGTTAACTCAAGGGATTTACTGAAGACTTGTATATTTGAACGGAGTAATGCGCTCTCGGAATCCAAGGCGCGCAACCGGAAAAAATCAACGGCGACTTCGGCCTGAATTGCGAGTTTGACTGCCTGGAGATCATCAGCGCTGGCCTGTTCCTGGGCCCGAGCGGACTCGACGCTGCGGCGGACGCGGCCCCAGAGGTCGAGTTCATAGCCGAGGCTCAACGGGACCGAAAAATCATTGAACGTGCTGCTGCTGCCGAAGGCATTGCCTGTCGTGCGTGACGGAGCATTCGCAGAGCTACGCTGACGTGTGTACGATGCTGAGATCGAGAGGTCGGGGAAGAGGCGCGACCGGGTCGCGTCCATCACCGCGCGCGCTTCGGTGAAGCGAGCGACGGCCGCTTTGAGTTGCTGATTGGCGGCAGCAGCCTGGTTTTCAAGCTCATTCAATTCCGCGTCGCCAAATATCTCCCACCAATCGCCCTTGGGAAGCTGGCCCTGAGGCTCAGCCACCTTCCAGCCATTTGTTATTGCGCCAGCATAAGATGCCGTCGCGCCAGTGTACGACGCCGGAATGGTCGTCGCTTCGGGCCGTTTGTAATCCGGGCCGACCGCGCAACCGCCGACAAAGGCCAAGGCGGCTAATGAAAAGCCCAGGCGAGAATTGTATCCCAGCCTCACACTCAAAAATTTTCGGGACTTTTTCACGAGGCTCACGGCTATTTCGATACGAGAGAACTGGCTGATTCCGCAACGCGTACTTTGATGCCGGTGACGAGGGAATCGGAGGGATTAGTGATGACACGATCTGTCGGGGTTACACCCGTAATAATCTCGACCGTTTGGCCGAAATCACGACCCACCTGAACCTTCCGCAGTTCGACCACCCCGTTCGAGCTCGCGACAGCGACCTGCAGACCTTCCGCGCGAAACAGCAAAGTATTTGAGGGCAAGGTCAAAGCCGGGTTTGCCCTGGTTTCATCGAACCGCACTTCCCCATAGCTGTTATCAACCTCAAGTTGCGCGAGGAGTGTGCGCGAAGTTGTAGAAATGGACTCTGAAGTCGTCACGACCTTCGCGGGAAATGGCTGATCAGGCAGCTCAGGAATTGTAAGGCTCGCAGCCTGCCCAGGCGCGATGCCGAATGCGCTCGTTTGCGGCACGCGGACGTAAACACGAAGTTTGTCCGCTTGCGCCAAATGGAATAATTGCTTGCCACCGCTCCCGGCCACGATGAGGTCCCCCACGTCCACAGCGCGGATGGTGACGGTGCCGGCGAATGGAGCGACGACGCGCTGGAACGAGACCAACTCTTCAAGCCGACGCACGTTGGCGCGGCTGGCCTCGACGTTGGCGGCGGCGGTTTCGCGCGCCGCCGCCTTCTCGGCGGCTTCCTGCTCGGACACGGACGCGGTGTTCAGCAACTCTTTCCAGCGGTTGTCGGTGGTTTGGGCCAGATGCAGGTTGGCTTGAGCGAGATCAAGTTCGGCCCGGGCTTGTGCGAGTTGCTGGTCCAGGTCCGGGGTCTCAATGAGCCCGAGCAACTGGCCTGCCTCCACATGGGCGCCGATGTCCGCAACCCAGTTTTTTAGGTACCCGTTGGCTCGCGCATAGATGGAGGCTTCGAGCCAGGGCTTGACCTCCGCAGGCAACACCAGACCGCCACCAGCGATTCCTGTTGCGGGCGAGACAACCGACACAGATGGAATTGCCAGTTGGGTCGTATCGGTCACGGTCAAACGGCTTTGACGCCAGCGCGGCACGAAGCCGAGCGCGAGTCCCCCGATGATTACCAGCGCGATAATGGTTGCGGCCATACGTGCGCGTTTGGACGGCGACTTCGCTGCAGGTTTATTCTGTGTTTCTGCCGCGCCAGAGGATTGGTGAGGGTAGGCCAAGAGGCGGTTTGCCTCCGGGCTTGCCGAAGCTTGAGGAGCAACTGCGCGCTCCCCGTCCGGTTGGGTCTCGGGGACCTCGTTGTGTTTTAATTCGTCAGAGTTCATGAATAAAATCCTTAGGCATGAGCCGGGGTGGGCAGAACCTCGTGTGATGGTGTTGGCTCGTTTGATTCGTTTGTTTTGCGCGCCGGAACCTTTCGGTGCAGAACGCTGAATACGACCGGCACGAAAAAGAGGGTGGCAATAGTGGCGAGGACCAGGCCGCCAATCACAGCGCGACCGAGGGGGGCGTTTTGCTCGCCGCCTTCGCCCAGGCCGAGAGCCATCGGCACCATGCCGATGATCATCGCCAGCGCGGTCATGAGCACCGGACGCAGGCGGCCTGTGCCGGCTTCCCATGCTGCCTTCAGCGGCGTCATTCCTTCCTGGAGATTGGTGCGCGCGAAAGTGACCACGAGCACGGAATTCGCCGTGGCGACGCCGAGGCACATGATCGCACCCATCATGGCCGGGACGCTTAAAGTTGTGCCGGTAAGAAATAATCCCCAGATGACGCCCGCGAGCGCGCCGGTCAGCGCTGTAAGAATGATGAACGGATCAAGCCAGCTCTGAAAATTTACGACGAGCAGCAAATAAATCAGTGCCACCGCCATCACCAGACCGACACTGAGGCCAAGGAAGCTGGAGCGCATCGTCTCCGCCTGGCCGCGAAGCACGATGGAACTGCCATGCGGCAGGGATTTTTGCGCCGCGGCGAGAATGGGTTTGATGTCCTTGAGCACGCCGCCCAGATCGCGCCCCCCGACTCCGCCGAAGACATCAATTACCGGCATGACATTGTAGTGCGAGTAAATGGCCTGACTGTTGGTGCGGGAATACGAGGCGACGTTTGCCAGCAACTGCTCGTTGCCACTGCCGGGAATTCCAGCGCTCACGGGCATTGAGTTGAGATCGGAAAGCGAAGTCATTCGATATTCCGGCGCGCGAATGTTCAGGAGATATTGAACTCCAATGCTGGAATCGAGCCAGTATGCGGGCTGCACCTGGCCGCTACCGCTCAAGCTGAGTAGAACCGAGCTGGCGACGTCGCGTTCGGAAAGCCCCAGTTCCGAAGCCTTGGTCCGGTCAATGGCGAACTCGAGACGCTGCAAATTTCCCGGCTGCTGAACCCGCACGTCCACCGCTCCGGGAACATGTCGAAGGTTTTCTGCAATGTTAGCGGCGACCTTTTGATTGCCAGCCAGGTCACGTCCGAGCACTTGGATGTCGTAGGGAGCGGGCAGCCCGAAGTTAATGGTCTGGCTGACGATGTCTGCCGGGAGGAAATAAAACGTTACGCCAGGAAAGTCGCGATTCAGGGCAAGCCGCAGATTTCGGACGTAGTCAGCCGTCGGGCGGTGACCCGTGTTCAAGGAGACCATAATGTCTGCGTCTGCAGGTCCGGCGGTGCCACTGTCATTATAACTCAGGTTGATGCCGGAAATGGGAATGCCAAGGTTATCAATAATTCCCTGAAGTTCCCTGGCTGGAATTTCGCGCCGAATGCTCGCTTCGACGTGATCTATCAACACTGCGGTCTCTTCGAGGCGAGTCCCGGTATGAGCACGCACATGCAAGCGAAACGTGCCCGCGTCCACGCTGGGAAAAAAGTCCTG
>QHPA01000234.1 GCA_003218935.1 Verrucomicrobiota bacterium | reverse complement strand
TTCACCGGTTTTGAATATCAGCCCAGCGGGAGGCTGTCGTGGACCCCGACGGACCGGCAGACGGTGTGGGCTTCGATTTCGCGCGCAGTGCGCACGCCTTCACTGGCGGAGGACGACATCCAACTGCGGCAATTGACCTCGACGCCCGGTGTTCAGGTGTTGCTCCAAGGCAATCACGATTTTGATTCCGAAGAATTACTTGCCTGGGAGCTGGGGTACCGGTGGCGGCCGATTGCTCGCGTTTCACTGGATGTTACGGCGTTCTATCACGATTACGATCACCTTCGCAGTCTGGAGCCCGGAGCCGTTCTGCCCGGCCCGCCATTAACCGTGACGGCTAACGCAGGCAACAAACTTCACGGCGAAACCTACGGCATTGAGTTTGCGCCGAGCTGGCAGGTCACGGACTCGTGGCGTCTCCAGGCAGGCTATACGTTCCTTCAAAATCAGCTTCACCGCAATGCCGGCAGCGGGGACACCACGAGCGAACTTGATGAGGGCCGGAACCCGCACCACCAGTTCAGTCTGCGTTCTTCGCTGGATTTGCCCCACAACCTCGAGGTCGATTGCGCTGTTCGTTACGTCGAGAGCTTGCCGGGTTTCCAAGTTCCCAGCTACATCGTCGTTGATGTTCGCCTCGCCTGGCGGCCTTTCAAGAACTTCGAGGTGGCGATCGTTGGCCAAAACCTGCTGGACGATCGGCACCCCGAATTTCAGTCCCTGTTTATTCCGATTGAAAGAACGGAGGTGCAACACAGCGTGTATGGAAAGGTCACATGGCGCTACTGAATCCGCCCGCGGCAAGGTGGCGCAATGGAGCAGCAGATCGCTGGACGAGTCGCGCCTGTCGCGCCGTTTGGCTGCTGATCCTGGGGATGTCTTTGGTTTTCCGGGCGACGCCCGTGTCCGCGCAAGTGGTAAGAGCGCCGGAGTATTCACTCAAGGCCGCTTATTTGTTCAACTTTACTCAATTCGTCGAGTGGCCGAGCAACAGCTTCATCTCGCCGGACGCGCCGATTGTCATCGGCGTGCTCGGCGAAGACCCGTTCGGCGGCGCGTTGGATCAGGCAATCAAAGGCAAAGCCGTTCACGGCCGCTCCTTCGAACTCAAGCGGTTCAAACAGATTGGCGAAATGCGCGGCTGCCACGTACTGTTCGTCTGCGCATCGGAGGCGGCGCGTTTGCCGGAAATTCTTCTGGCGGCACAAAAAGGCGGCATTTTGACCGTGAGTGACATTGATCGCTTCGCCGAACGGGGCGGAATCATCAATTTTTACAAGGAAAACAACAAGGTGCGCTTCAAGATCAACCTGAACGCCGCCGAGCGGGCGGGGACGAAAATCAGTTCGCAGCTTTTGCGTCTGGGCACTATTGTTCGGGAGGAAATCGACGCGGAGCAGTAGTGGTATGCGCAAGTTTCAAGACCAGCCAATCAAACGCAAGCTGACCTGGATCATCATGCTCGCCAGCGTGGTGGCCTTGTTCCTGGCTTGCGCCGCCTTCGTCAGTTACGAGGTGTTGGCGCAGCGGAGGACGATGGTCCGGACGCTCTTCAGCCTCGCTGACGTCATTGGCGCCAATGCCTATTCCTCCTTGCTGTTTAACGACCAAAAAACCGCCGGCGAAATTCTTTCCTCGCTTAACACCGATCCGCATGTCGTTGGCGCTTGCATCTACGACAAAAACGGGAGGCCCTTTGCCAGGTATGCGCGCGATGGCGACACTGCGAAGCCTGTGCCGCCTCCGGTTGAACCGGATGGCCACCGGTTCACCAGCGATTCGCTGCTGCTTTTTCACACCATTGTTGTCGAACACCGTCATATGGGTACGGTTTTCATTCAGTCCGATTTACAGGAATTGTATATTCGCCTCCGCCTTTATACGGCGATTGTTCTTGCCGTCCTTTTCGTCTCGGCACTGGTGGTGTTCTTCCTGTCCACCAAACTTCAGCGCGTCATCTCCAATCCTATTTTGCAACTGGAACGGACGGCCAGCGCCGTGGCCGGCGAAAAGAACTACTCCGTCCGCGCGAGCAAACAGGGTGAGGACGAACTGGGCCGGCTGATTGACCGCTTCAACGAAATGCTTGAGCAGATTCAGCAGCGTGATGCTGCCCTGCAGGAGGCGCGCAACGAGCTGGAGAAGCGCGTTGTCGGACGCACCTCCGAATTGCAGCAGGAGATCGTGGAGCGAAAACGGGCGGAGCGGGCTCTGTTTCAATCGCAGGCGCTTTATCGGCTCATGGCGCTGAGCGCCAGCGACCTGCTCTACTCTTACCGGCCGGATAACGGAAAGGTCGATTGGTTCGGACGAATCGACAAATTGCTCGGCTACAGCGACCTGGAATTCCCGCGCAGCAGGGAAGCGTGGGAAGGGCGAATTCATCCCGAGGATTCCGAGCGGGTGAAATCTGTTTATCGAAAGTCGTACGACACAGGCGAAGTGTTCCTGGTCGAATACCGCGTCCAGCGCAAGGACGGCTCCTGGCTTTACTGGGCGGATCGTGGCCGACCCATTTACGACGATGAGGATGGCAAAAACGTCATCAAATTTGTCGGCGCCTGCACGGACATCACGGCGCGCAAACGCGCTGAGCGCGAATTGATCAGCGCCAAAGAAGCGGCCGAGGCAGCCAACCGCGCCAAGAGCGAGTTTCTCGCCAACATGAGCCATGAAATTCGCACGCCGATGAACGGCATCATCGGGATGACCGGTCTTTTGCTGGACACACACCTGACGCCGGAACAACTGGACTTTGGCGAGACCATCCGCGCCAGCGCCGAGTCGCTGCTAACCATCATCAACGAGATTCTGGATTTCTCGAAGATCGAATCCGGCAAGCTGACTTTTGAAACCCTGGACTTCAACCTTCGTGAACTCGTTGAAAGCACGCAGGATTTGCTGGCGGAGCAGGCGCGCAGCAAAGACATCGAACTGGTGTGTTGGCTGCCCACGGAGGTTCCCAAGCGGTTGCGCGGTGATCCGGGCCGCCTGCGGCAGGTGCTCCTCAATTTGCTCGGCAACGCAGTCAAGTTCACCGAACGGGGCGAAGTTCTTCTCCAGATCGAAAAAGTGGCTGAAACTGAAAGCGAAATCACGCTTCGCTTCCTGATCCAGGATACCGGTCTCGGCATCGCGCCCGAAGTCCAGCAGACCCTTTTCCAACCGTTCGTTCAAGCCGACAGTTCCACCACCCGCAAATACGGCGGCAGCGGATTGGGCCTGGCGATTTCCAGGCAGCTGGTCGAGATGATGCGCGGCAGCATCGGTGTGGAAAGCGCCGTTGGACGAGGCTCGACCTTCTGGTTCACCGTCACCGTGCAGAAGCAGCCCGTGGACGGCACCGCTTTGGTGCCAAGGGAGGACCTATTTGCGCAACAGCGGATTCTGGTCGTGGACGACAACCAGACCAACTGCAAAGTGCTGCAGCATTACCTCCGGTCCTGGCGGCTGAAAAGCGAATGCGTCAGCAGTGGATCCGAAGCACTGCACGCGCTGCGCCAGGCGGCCGCGGAAGGCAAACCGTTCGATCTGGTCATTACCGACCTGCGAATGCCGGAGATGGATGGTCTGATGCTGACGCGCGCCATCAGGGAGGATCGCGGTATTCCCAGGCCAAAAGTCATCCTGGCAACGTCCGTGGCACGGCACTTGAGCGATGCTGAGGCTCGCGAATATGGCATTGACGAATGTCTCATCAAACCGCTGAAACAATCGCAACTCTACAACGGGTTGATCCATGTTCTGACCGGGCGGAAGGCAGCCCGCTCATTC
This sequence comes from Verrucomicrobiota bacterium, assembly GCA_003218935.1. Lineage (GTDB taxonomy): Bacteria > Verrucomicrobiota > Verrucomicrobiia > Limisphaerales > AV2 > AV2. The sequence goes on along the minus strand of QHPA01000234.1, from coordinate 6,206 downwards.
GAAAGTGAAACGATGCTTTCAACCATGGATCAGGCGGCTCCACCGAAGCATCTGCGCGTTCTGGTAGCCGAGGACAATTCCATAAACCAAAAAGTCGCGCTGCAGCAATTGCGCAGGCTTGGTTATACCGCAGACGTTGTCGCGAACGGCCTGGAGGTGCTCGCCACGCTCGAGCAGATTCCTTATGACGTCATCCTCATGGATTGCCAGATGCCCGAGATGGACGGCTACGAAGCCACGAGACGGATTCGGGAAGGCGAAAAAGAAAAGCGGCTGCCGCCTCTTCGCATTGTGGCCATGACCGCCAACGCGATGGAAGGGGACCGCGAAAAGTGTCTCGCCGCGGGCATGAATGACTACATCACCAAGCCGGTGCGCGTTCAGGAACTGGAAGCCGTTCTGGAGCACAGCGCGCCGGTCCGTTTGCCGTTGCCGTCATTGCCCGAAATGCCCCGATCCTATGCGACCGTGAATCTCAATTCGCTGGAGCGACTGCGCGAGTTGCGCACGCCCGGTCAACCTGATCCGGTGGGCGAAATCATTGGCTTGTTTATCGAACAGACGCTCCCGCATTTGCAGTCCCTGGAGGCCGCCTGCGAAGAGAAGAATGCGGAAGGACTGAGGGAAACCGCCCACACCCTCAAGGGCAGTTGCGGCAACCTCGGCGCCGAGCAAATGGCCGCCTGGTGCACGGAACTGGAGCTGATGGCCCGGCAGGGAACCCTCTCGTCCGCGAAGCGGCTGGTTGCCCAATTGCAGCAGGAGTTCGTTGCCGTCAAAAAAATCCTGGAAGCTGAGCGTACTCGCTGAGCCGATCATTTCGGATTGCTCCCGAGGTACTTTTCAACAGCCGCGTAAAGGTCAGCGGGACTGACCGGCTTGGTCAGGTAATCATCCATCCCGGCAGTCAGACACTTTTCGCGCACGCCCGGTTGTGACGCCGTGGTGAGCGCGATGATTGGGACGCGTCCGCCGCGCTGGCCGGTCCGTTCTCCAACAGCGCCGGTGGATTCACCTGCGCTTGAAGCGGAAGAGGATTGCGCTTCGATCTGGCGGATGACGGAAGCGGTCTGGTAGCCGTCCATCTCCGGCATCTGCAGGTCCATAAGGATCAGGTCGAAACTTTGTTTGGCGAGAATTTGCAGGGCATCCTTTCCATTGGCGGCGGCGACCGCTTCCCAGCCGTGACGGCGAAGCAAGCCGAGTGCAACCATCTGGTTGACTGGATCATCATCGACCAACAGGATGCGCGCCCGTGCGGCGCCGCCCGGTTTCCGTTCTGCCGGCGCGCCTTCATTGTTGGTTCGTGAGACCGGTGGACTCATGGTTTGGTATTCTGCTGCAAGAACCGTTGATAAATCTCCTCGCCGAGCAGCTTGTATAAGGCATTCTCCCTCGCCGTCTGGACGGTTTCGAGCTTCTGCGCCTTTTGCTCGTCGGTCAGTGTGACGTCATTGCGGATAGTCTGCTTTTCCTGCTCGGTGGCGCGGTTGATTTCGTAGAGCGGAAGAATCTTGTCGGCAGGCGCGCCCGATTGCTCGACCGACGCTTGCACATCGCGATAGAGGGGATCCTGCAGCAGGCGGTATTGCTTGTAAACGTCCGGTCCCAGAGCCTGTTGCAGCACGTCATTTCGCTGCTTTTCCCATTCCCGCCGTTGCGCCAAACTTGCCGCGTCGGTGGCACCAGCCAGGAGTTGGAGTTGTTGATCCAGCGCATCGGTTTGGCGAAAGAGCGCGCGAAATTGGTCCGGTGTCAGATTGATTCCGTGCAATTCGCCTCGCAGCGCGGTTGCGCTGCCCGAGTAGCGCAACAGGTATTCCTCCAGTTGTTCCGGGTTGAGCACCTCCCCCAGCTCGGCTCGCGTTTGCTGGCGCAACCTGGCCAGTTCGACTGGATCGGGCTGTTTCCCGCCCTTCTGAACGGCATCGAGATAAGCCTGGCGACGCTCCGCCGCGCGGCCCTCGATGTCGCGCACCGCTTGTTTCGTCTCCGGCGGAAGGGAACCCAAAGCGGGCCCATCCAGCGGCAGGGTGTTCGGATGTTCGGGATACGGGTAGTAACTCGATTCCCACTGTGGACCAAGCAACGTGGTCAACAATGCGCGACGCTCCTCTTCCAGTGACTTGAGTTTGTCAGCGGCGGCCTGCGTTACATCGGCGTCGGGCTCGGAGCGCCACCACTGCTGCTCGGCAGTCACCACTTCCGTGGCGCGACGACGGGCGAACAGTTGATTCACTTCCGCCACAATGATGTCACGAATGGTCGACTCCGGGCATCCGATCGCGCGTAGATTGGCGATGTAGGTCGTGTAATCGCGGGACTCGATTTCGTTCCACGTGAAATTCTGCCGGCGAACGACCACGTTGGTTTTGTAAACCTTGCCCGCGTCTGCTGTCGGCGGCATGACTGCCAGCGCGTCGTAGCTGTCCGTGCCGACGCGCGGAAAGTACACCCAAACCGCCGCCATCGCCAGGTTCAGGCTGAGCGAAATCCATAGCAACACTCGTCCACGCATTGGGTTATTGTTCCGCGAACCGCCGCTTACGGCAAATCCAAAGTATGCTCAACTCCGGCTCAACCGCTTCTGCGGGGCGTCGAACAGCATTTCATGGGCTTCCTGAAGGACGTTTTGAATCCTTTCCGCGAAAGGACTCCTGGCCAGCGCGGCCCGCATATCGAACTGCTCCGCCTTTGCCGCGTTTTCACCGGGGAACCAATGGTCGCCCTGCCCAAGCAGGTTGTAGCGCATCCTGGCCCAATGGACGAGGTCCAGCGATTTTGCGTGCATCCACAGCCGTAGTATTTCGCTGATGTTGATTTCGCCGGGCACATGGATGTAGTGCGGCAAACCTTCAAACCAGCGCTGGCACCAGTCCGCGCCGAGCATCCGCTCCATCTCATCACGCAAACGCTTTTCAATCGGCGCAACCGTTTCGGACAATCTGTCGTAGTAATCGAGCGCGTGAACGTGTTCGTCGAAATCACTCGGCCGCGCCGCGCCGCAACTGAGAGTATGCACCTCCTGCCGCGCGAGGCAATAAAGGTCGTTGAACTGCATCGGCGTCAGCGGCGCGCACAGGTCAACCAGCTTCTTCGGCGGGGAATAAAGTTTTCCACCCTTGTCATTCGGGCTGATGATGAAAACGCCCATGTCGCGCCGGTGCGCCGCGGCGATGGCCGGCCAGTTCAGGTCGTTGACGAAATACCAGTGAACGTTCAGGTAATCGAATTCACCGCTGTTCACCAGCTCGAGAATGATGTCGGCGGTCGCGTGCGTGGAGAAACCGATGTGGCGAATGAAACCGCCGCGCTGCAACTGGCGCGCGGCGGCCAGGCAGCCGTTCTTCTTCAGCGACCATTCAAGAAACTGCCGATGGTTGACGCCGTGCAGCGCGAGCAAATCCACATAATCAAGCCGCAGATATTTCAGTGACTTCTCGAACGTCTTCAGAAAATCCTTCGGTTTTTTGTGCGGCGCTACCTTGGTTTGCACGATGATTTTGTCTCGCGGCAACGCCGGCAGGAGGTTGCCGAGTTGCATTTCGGACGAGCCATAGCCGCGGGCCGTTTCAAAGTGATTGATGCCCAGTTCAACCGCGTGGCGAATAATCGCTTCGAGATTTTCCTGGTTTTGGCGGGGAACTTCATTCGGATCAACGTCCTGCCACTTGAACTGGTACCGCATCCCGCCGCAGGAAATGACGGGCATCCGGAGTTCCGTGCGGCCAAAGCGTCGGTATTTCATGCGCGGGAGGTATGCCACGACACGGGCGGCTGCGCAATGGTGAAGGGTGTGCGCCGCTCCTTTTTTGCGGCCACCGTTACCGGAAGCCGCCGCTCAAACCCTGATTCCGAATGACGAAGGCCGAATGAAGGTCGAAGGACGAAACGGCGGGCCTGGTTCAGCGTCGGCCTGTTTCATCATTCGGACTTCGGCATTCTTTCGGATTTGAACATTCGGGTTTCGGATTTTTGTTTCACGTCACAAACTCCAGTTCCTGCCGGTGCGGAATCAATCCACGTTCGTATGCCTGGCCAAGGAACCGCCGGATCGACTCGCGCCCTTTCTGCCCGTAATCGAGCGTCCAATGGTTCACGTACATGCCGACAAATTTGTCCGCCAGATCGCGTCCCATATCTCGAGCGAATTGCAACGCGTGCTGCACTGCCTCGGCGCGATGGTCGAGGCTGTAGCGGATGCTGGCCGTGAGAATTCCCGAAATGGCTTTACGCGTCGGTGGGTCAAACCGTTTGTGAATCACGTTGCCGCCGAGGGGCAGGGGAAGGCCGTCATTCTCGCGCCCCCACCAGGCGCCGAGGTCTTCGCAGCAAACCAGGCCCTCGTTTTGATACGTGAGCTGGCCCTCGTGAATGATGAGACCGACATCCGCCTGGCCGGAGCGGACAGACTGGAAAATCCGGTCGAACGGCACGATGACGCAATTCAAATGCGAAGCGCGGAGTGCGAAGTGCGGAGTTCCGCGTTCTGAATTCCGCGTTCCGCGTTCCGCGTTCCGCGTTTCATTGAGCCAGAGCTGCAACGCCAGAAATGCGCTGGTCATCGCTCCCGGCACAGCGATTTTCTTCCGGACGATCTCGTCCCTCGTGAACTTCTGCTTCGCGACGAGCATCGGCCCGTAACCGTCGCCCATGCTCGCGCCGCTGGGCAGCAGCGCGTATTGCTCGCTCACATATGCGTAGGCGTGGATGCTGATGGCCGAGATGTCCAACTCGCCCCGCGTGGCCCGTTCGTTAAGCGTCTGGATGTCCTGCAGGATATGCTCGAAACGGAAGCCGTGCGTAGGGATCAATTCCTTCGCCAGCCCGTAAAACATGAAGGCATCATCCGGATCGGGCGAATGGCCCAGTGTCAGCGCGCGTTTCGACACGGTCGGAAGTTAGCGGCGGTGGGTGCACGTGTCACGGCAAACGCGCCACAGGTGCGCGGCTAAAGGACGGCCCAATAAAGCCGTCAGGCCGTTGAAAACTCGTGAATTCGCAGCAGCCGAGGCAAGGAGGCGCATTGGGACCATGAACGGTGGGGCGAGACTCCGTCGAGCCCTGATCTCCTCTGATCTCCCAATGAGAGAATAGGGTTTGGCGCAGCCGCTGTTTGCAATTACTCTTCGCCCATGCACGCTTTGATTCGTTTTGTTTTTCTTTCCGCAGTGTTGGCGCCAGTTGCAGTCGCGTCGGCGCAAGTGCAACTCGGCAGCGACGTGCTCGCCGCGGGTGGGTTCACGGAGTTGCAGGGAAAACGCGTCGGGCTGATCACCAATCCGTCCGGCGTCAATCGCAGCGGCGAGTCCACGATTGACCTGTTACGGCGCGCGCCGGGCGTGAAGCTCGTTGCGTTGTTCGGGCCGGAGCACGGCGTTTACGGCGATGTTAAGGCGGGCGAGTTGATCGGGGAGCGGACGGACAAGCGCACCGGGCTGCCGGTCCATTCGCTCTACGGCGCGACCCGCAAGCCGACGCCCGCGATGCTGCGCGGCCTCGACGCGCTGGTTTATGATCTGCAGGACACCGGCGTGCGTTCCTACACGTTCATCAGCACGATGGGACTGGCGATGGAGGCCTGCGCGGAGGCGGGTGTCGAGTTCTGCGTCCTGGATCGTCCGAATCCGCTCGGGGGCGAACGCGTCGAAGGGCCGATGGTGGAAGATAAGTTCCGTTCGTTCGTCGGGCAATGGAACATCCCTTACGCTTACGGCATGACCTGCGGCGAACTGGCGCAAATGATCAACGGCGAGGGTTGGATCAGGAAACCGTGCCGGCTCACGGTCATTCCCATGAACGGCTGGCGCCGTTCGATGGTCTGGCGCGACACCGGACTGCGTTGGACGCCGACTTCGCCGAACGTGCCGCGCGGCGATTCGCCGCTTTACTACGCGGCGACCGGGTTGTTCGGCGAACTGGCCGGCGGCAGCGGGGCGAGCGTCGGCACGAAGTTGAAGCGCCCCTTCGAATGCGTCATCGCGCCGTGGCTGGATGCGGCCAGGATGAGCGCGGCGATGAAGAGTTTCGGATTGGGCGGCGTCGGTTTTCCGACGTTCAGCGTCACGCATGAAGGCCAGCGGCTGCACGGCGTGTTGTTGAAGGTTAACGACCCGGTCCACGCGCCGCTCGTGGCCATCAACTTTTACTTGCTCGACGGCCTCGAGCAGGCCAGCGGACGCGACTTGTTCGCCGAGGCGGTGAAG
>QHPA01000442.1 GCA_003218935.1 Verrucomicrobiota bacterium | reverse complement strand
TCGGCCAGAGGAAATTCCGAAACGGGTTTCACGAACCCCCGCTCGCGGTCCCACTGCTTGAGAGCCAGCGTCGGTTTGAATTCTCCGAGCGGGTTTCGAGGCGCGGGTGGCACGCCTTGAGAGGCGTCCGGACGCGCGCGGGGAGACTTTTTTTTGAGGCCGGCCAGGTCGAGCGCCGAGGCGGTCGTGGTGAGTGCCTCATATGGCCGGTCGTGGATGTCCACCAGGCCGAAGTTGAAATTCTCGCCATCAAACCGTCCGTGAGTCGGTTCGTCGTAGTATTGGAACCAATCGGCGCCGACGAGGTAAGGGATTTTCAAGAGGGAATGGAGCGTGTTGCGAAATCCTGCGGCGCGTTCCTTTTGGGTGACCACCACGGGATAGACGCCGCGATTGTTCTTGTTGCCGCTGCGATTGTCGCGGGCGGCCATGTAAAACTCGCCGATGAGAACGGGCTTGCCGGCCAGCGCGTGCAGCGTTTCCAGATAAAACCGCGCGAAGGTTCCGTCGTTCCAACTGGCGTTGAGATTGCTGGACACCGCGTCCACGTACGGCGCGCAGGCGCGGGCCACTTCCGGATAAAAAAACGATTGATAACGGTCACCCAGAATCAACGCCCGCGGGTCGTATTTTCGGATGAGGTCATGGACTAAAGAGTAGTAACGTTCAGCCAACTGCGCGAGAAACCGGCGCATCGTGCGGATGCCGGTGCCGCCCGGACGCAGAAAGAGCATCCCGTGCTGCTCGAGTTGCTGCCAACTCTCCAATCCGGGGGCGGGCTCGAAATCTTTCAACAATTCCGACCAATCGTTGTGGTAGTTGGTCCGGAGCAATTCCATTAACCGCCAACGCTGGCCACTGGTGGGGGCTTGTTCAAGTGTCATCTTAAACAGGATGCCGTTCCACCAACCCATCTCGTTGTCGCTGTAGTAGCCGATAACACGCGGATCGTCGCGCAGGGCCAGAATCTGTTCGCGCGCGACTTCGTCCATCCGGCCAATGATCTTGGGGTCCCACATGTCCCACCACGGCGCGCCGGCCGTGGACGCGATATGCAGCACGGGTGCGAACGCGACATCCATGTCGCGGCATTGTTTGAATGTTTGAAAGTCGCTCCAACCGCCGATGGTGGTAAAGTTCCAGGACTTGAGCCGGTTCAGGGCGGCCTCGGCCCACTGGTTGGAATCGGCGTAATGCTGCTCACGACGCAAACGCCGAAGGAAAAGAATCGCTCTCCATTGGGCCTGACCAACCACGCGGTCCCGTCCTGTTGCTGAATCGAAAAAGGTTTCCCAGCCGGAGAAGTGTTTGGCGACGGCGACGAACCGGCAGAGGAGCCGTCGGCTTGCCCCGGGGCGTGAAGGCTCACACGAGCAAGGCCGTCAGCGTGAACACTCGCGAGCGCGGACCAATTCAAAGCCACAAGGCCTGCAACAATGGAAATCGTGCGCATAACCAACCGCAGGCCTATAGCAGTTCGCGAAACAAATGTCAGCACGAACACGACTCACGATCTACGACCATCCTCTCACGCAGGTAAGAGGCAGGGATGACGGAGGACTTACGGGGGTCATCTTAACGCCGCAGAGGCCGGCAGGTTTAGATGACAGCTCAGGTGTTCTGACCTGTTTCCCCTTTCAACTTCACCAACGCCGATGATGATAGCGTGGGCCGAGGTAGAACCGAAACTCAGGGCCCCAGTAGTAATATGGCGGGCCATAATAGACCGGAGGTCCATAATACGGATAGCCATAACCCGGTGGTCCGTAGGGCGCGTAAACCTGGGTCTTCTGATTCATGTCAAAATTGATCTCCTTCGGAATATGGTCCTCCGGACCAAACCATTGACCCGTCCCGAAAAACCGGACTTGTTCAAACTGGTTGGTGGTCAGCGGCACGGCCCTGATCACGTAGTAAGGAGCGCCAAAGTCGTGAAACGTCCCGTCCGGGTCGCCGAAAATCTTCAAATGCAGCGGTGTGTTACCCACCACCTGGCCATTGGCTTCGATTCGCGCGCCCGGCGGCGAAGCCTCTATCGGCACGTCGTAGGCCATCGTGCCATGAGGTCCGCGCTCGGCGCCTGGTGGAATTGTTTGACACCCGGCAAGCAAGACCGCTGCGACCATGCCTGCGGGGTAGATCAATGCTCGATTCATAATGAAATAGATTCGCCCAGGATCAGCGATTTCACAACCCGGAGGTTTTCAGGGATGACGTTTTTCACCTGAATACCTAAGCCAACCGCAATGATCCGTACCTGCGCGGCTGGGCCGTGACCAACAAAGCAGGCGTCAAGAACAATGGCCAACCTGGGGACGTGATCATCTCCTGGTTCAAGCTGCTGGACGAGAGCTTCGACGGACCAAATTACACGAACGAAATCTACGTGATGGTGGTCAACGGGCTGACCGATCCGACCGGCAGGGCGGTTGACTGTCTTCAGGAGATCAAACTGAACTTCGCGTTCCCTTCGGGAAGCACTGGAGTCGATATGCTCGACCCGGCGAGCGGCCAGGTTCAGACGCAGACCCTGCCGATCGTCAACAACCGGCGCCAACTCGTGCTCAACCTGAATGGCGGGGACGCGGCGTTGTTCAAATTCTCCGACGGCGCCCCGTTCGTCGGCATCACCCCGATCCCTGCGCGATTGGATTTCCAGACCCAGGGTGGCGCCCTGTCGGTCCGCATTCAAGGCGCAGCAGGCTCACGTTGCCAGTTGGAGGCTGCGCCGTCACTCCCAAGCACCAACTGGACGACCCTGACCAATCTCCTGCTGCCCTCGTCACCTTACGTGTTCCAAGACACGACCTCTTCGAACCTCAGCACGCGCTTCTATCGCGTGGTGGGCGTTCCATAAAAACCGAGTGACCAGCCACGGCCGGTTCAAAAACTTTTCGTGTAGCAGCCGAGGTAACGAGGCTCAAATTTCTTCAGGAACAAAAGAAAAGGTCAGAGCCTCCTCACGTCGGCTGCTGTCGGCTGCCCCCGTGCGCCAAAAGTAACTGTTACCCGAAGCGGTGAAAAAGAGTGCTACGGCCGGACGAGTTGGATTTTGACCTGCATCGCGATTCATGCTATAACGAGCCAATACGTGAATCTTTCTGACTAATCGGGGCGCTCCATGTGGTTGCGTGTACTTTCCCTCGTCTTCGCGCTGTGGATTTCCATCGATACCAACGACGCAGTGGGAACAGTCTTGGTCAGCGAATTCATGGCGGCAAATTCCAGCACGTTGCTCGACGAAGATGGCGCAAGCTCGGATTGGATTGAGCTGTTCAATTCCGGCGCCACGACAGTCTCGTTGGACGGCTGGTTCCTCACCGACGACATCGGCAATCTCAGGAAATGGCGGTTGCCGGCCACCAACCTCCCCGCGGGCAGCTACCTGGTGGTGTTCGCGTCGGGCAAGGACCGTCAGGCGCCAGGCGCGCCGCTGCACACGAACTTCAAGCTGGATGCTGCCGGCGGTTACCTCGCGCTCGTCAGCCCGGACGGTGCGACTATTATCAGCCAATATGCGTATCCGGAACAACGCACCGACGTGTCTTACGGCATCGGCCGCGAAATCGATCCCGTCCCGCTCATCAGCAGAGGGACGCCCGTTCGCGTCCTGGTGCCGACGAGTGGGGAGTTCGGTTTATTGTGGACGGGCGGGGCGGAGCCATTCAACGATCCCGCCTGGCTGACGGCGACGAATGGCGTCGGTTTCGATCAGTCCACCAACGGTGGCGCGGGGTTGATGGGTTGGTGGAATTTCAACGATGCGAACGCTCCCGGCACGGCTCGCGATATCGGCGGCGGGAACCATGACGCCACGATCAGCGGCGGCCCGGCCTACACCGCCGACGCGCGCGGCCGAACCGGTCAGCCCGGTGACCGGGCGCTGAGTTTCGCGGGGACGGGCTACGTGCAAGTGCCCGACGCCGCCACCGGCATGTT
>QHPA01000233.1 GCA_003218935.1 Verrucomicrobiota bacterium | reverse complement strand
GACATAGGCGGGCAATTGCGGTCCGGCGTAGAACGCTTTGATTCCGGTCGTATTGGTGGGACTTGGATCATTGATCAATATCTTGGTTCCATCAGGTTGCACAGTAAACCATTCGCAGGAGGCCCCGTTACCCGGCAACTCGCCATTGCCGTTTTCCCAGATTAAACGACAGGGGTAGATGCCCGCTTGAGACACTACCAGGTTGAACAGGGTGTCTGAGGGTCCGCGTCCGCCATCGTACTCTCCCAAATTCAATGCAAATTGATCTTTGGGGTTCCTGCCTTCTGTGACACGGAAACCGTCGTCACTGTTCACGCCCATTTGGTAAATGCCGGCGGTTGGGAACTGCAGAAACGTCAGAGCTTCCATGCTGGAATTGCCATTCGTTCCGTTTGCGCCGGGAATTCCAGGGAACGGGCTGTCAGGGGTAAAGTCGCCTGAGCCGGCTCCTGTGGAATCGATGTTGAAATTGATCACATTGGTGTAGTCAATGTAGCCGCCGTCAGTAGCCAGCGTCAGGTCGGCGGCGTTGGTCCCGTGCAATCCGAGAAGCTGGTCCTCCGTCCATGCCAGACTGTTCGGTTGGGCTTGATCGGATTGATAGGGCCTGATCCGGAAGCCGGGCTTGGTCAAATCCACCGCGCTTGAAGGCACGGAGTCGCCCGGCGGCACCACCCTGTAAACCGGGACCACGAAACTGCGCGTCCCGCTGATGGTGTTATTGTTGCCGTCCTTGGCTGAAACCGCGACCTGGTTGCTGGAGCCGGCAGGCAGGAGCGTTGGGAATTCATGATAAGTTATCGTCGTCGTTCCCCCACTCTTCTGAACGGAAGTCGCGGTCACGCTCGTCCCGTTAAGTTGAAGCGTGATCGGTTTGGTCGTGTCGATCACGCTGGCGCCGGAATCGTTGATCGTGATCGAAAAGCCGTCCGCAAAGCCGGAAGCGGAACCCACCAGTGCGATGGCCGCCGGGATGGTCGTAATGCTGATGTTATCGACATATTGAAGTTCATTCAGGCCGCCAGTCCGGGCGCCCAACACGAGGCGGCCGGGACTCGGGAAGTAAGTCGTTTGATAATTCGACAGAATCAGCGTGTTCTTGTACGAAACATTCAGCACACCGTTGGTGTTAAGGGCGACAGTTAACGGCGCCCAGCACAGCAGGTCGCCACTGCCTGGATTGTTGGGGTCAATGGGTCCCGTTTGAATCGAGGTCGCATCAGCGCACAACCCGTTCAACGTTGGCATCGCATACTCCAGCACCAGTTGGCCGTCCACGCGGATGTCGAGGCCCTCGAAGTCGCCACTGCCATTGTTGTAGGAGTCGAAACCCACGGATATGCCGGTCGTGCTGCCCTCTTCCATGGCGCCTCCAACTCCCGGTCCGGTTTGTATCCCCGACCAACCGCCGGCCGGGTCCGTGAGGATGGGATCGTTCGCCCGAACATAGGCAATGGAAATTCCATCCGCTGGCGTGCCGGTTCCATCGCCAATCTTCACCATTGCAGTGAAGGAAAACGCCTGAACCACCTGCCCATTGTCAAAATCGCTGAAAATGACCTCGCCATTCTGGCTGTTGACCGCTTCGGTGAGAGACAGGTAGCCATCGCTGGCGTTTGTCGCGGACCCCACCCCACCGCTGGCGACCCCGGCGACTGTGAGAACGGCGACGGTGACGAAAAGCAGAGGGAATTTTCGAATGGATTTGGTTTTCATAAGCTAATGGACTTCGGCGAGGACATAAGCGTTGAAGTGAGGAGAGGAAGCTAGAGGTTGTATAACGCCGCACCACATAAATGCGCACACGTAAAACCAAGACTCTTCCTGGCTACACACGCATTCCCGGTTTGTCAATATGCATAGTGTCCCGATTTGGCCGGTGTGTGCCGTGTTGCGGCGCCGCCAAGCTCAGGATGCTGCCAATATGAGGGGATCGCAGACCGGATGCCAGGAAATTTCTCCTGGCCATTTTGTGGCATTAACAGACCTTTGTTGACATTCTGCCTCTTGCGCCACGGACTGTTTCGGTAATTTTCTTTCCCGCTGTGGCAAATCATTGACCACGGCGCCCGTCATAGTTGAAGCTGGACATTCCGCTTCGCGCGCTTTGAAATCCGGCGCATGGCAAAAACCGGCCCAACCAAAAACCGAGCATCGGCTGCAACATCAAATGGAAACCGGGCAACGAACCGGAGCATTTTAAGTAAATCGTGGGTGAGACTCCCTCGAGCCCTGACCTCGGTCGCGTTTCAATCCGATTGGGCTCGACAGAGTCTCGCCCCACCAACGACCAATGCAAAGACATTACGTCGGCATCGAAATCGGCGGCACGAAGCTCCAAATCGTCGTCGGTGATGGTTATTCGCGGGCAAATTCGCGCCACCCTTACTGAACTGATTCCTGCCAAAAAGCCGGCGGCCATTGGCGTCGGCTTCGGTGGTCCCGTGGATTGGAAGACGGGACAGATTTGTCGCTCGCACCAGATTGAAGGTTGGGCCGATTTCAAACTCGGCGACTGGCTGCAAACCCTGAGCCGTTTGCCGGTGCGCGTGGATAACGACGCGAACTCAGGGACGCTGGGTGAAGCGCTGCACGGCGCGGGCGTCGGGTTCAATCCGGTCTTTTACGTCACGCTCGGCAGCGGCGTTGGCGGCGGGTTGGTCGTGAACGGACAAATTTATCACGGCGCAAAACCGGGTGAAGCGGAGATTGGCCATGTCCGGTTTGATCGGAGTGGAACAATTGTCGAATCGCGCTGCTCGGGCTGGGCCGTGGATGCCAAAATCCGCCAGCTCAAAACGACCGAGCCGGACGGCCTGCTCGTCAAACTCGTCGGCAACTCGACTGGCAGCGAGGCCAGGTTTCTCTCACCGGCGCTGGAAAAAGGCGACCCCGAGGCGAAACGGATTCTAAACGAGACTGCGGAAGACCTCGCATTCGGCCTGTCGCACGTCGTTCATCTCTTTCATCCAGAAGTCATCGTTCTCGGCGGTGGCCTGTCGCTGGTCGGCGAACCGCTGCGCGCTGCGGTCGAAGGCGCGCTCCGCTCGTTCACGATGGAAGCCTTCGCGCCTGGCCCAAAGGTTCGTCTGGCTGCCCTGGGCGAAGACGCGGTGCCGATGGGCGCGCTCGAACTGGCTAAACACGCGACGTTGTAGCCTCAACTTGTAGCCGCAACTTTCAAGTTGCGCGAAACGAACAACCACGCGTGAACCCAATGCAGCGCAAGCTAAAGCTTGCGGCTACAGCCTCCGGCTGGATAATCGACGCGGGTGAAAGATTGGATTTCCAATTACGTGAAGGCCCAAAAAGCGGCGCACGATTCCATTCCACTGGACGCCGTCGCGCAGCTCATTGAGAAATTCAGGCAGGCGCTCCAGGAAGACCGGCAGATTTTTGTCTTCGGCAACGGCGGCAGCGCAGCCAACGCGTCCCACTTCGCCACGGACCTCGGCAAAGGCTCGTCCGACAAGCTCGGCAAACGCTTTCGCGTGCTCTCGCTCAACGACAACGTGAGCTGGATGACCGCGCTGGGCAACGACTACGCCCACGAAGACGTGTTCGTTCGCCAATTGATGAACTACGGCAAACCGGGCGATCTTGTGTTGGCGATGAGTGTTAGTGGCAACTCACCGAACGTCGTGAAAGCGGTCGAGTGGGCAAAGAAGAACGGGCTCCACACGATTGCGCTCGTCGGCGGCAAACGCGGCAAGCTCGCGGAAATCGCGCATCAAGCCATCGTCATCAAGGATACGCATTATGGCCGCGTCGAGGACGCGCACATGGGCATCTGCCACATGATTTGCTATGCGTTCATGGAGAAGCCGGAGTTCGCAAGAGTCTAACCACAGATGGACACGGATTAACACGGATAAGGACTAATCCAAGTCATCCTGGAGTCGTTGCGGCTGCCGACCGAAAGAATCACGTCTCGATGGAAAAATTCCTCCGCTCGGGAGAGCTTGGCCCAATTAAGCTTGGACCTCGCAGGAATTTATCAGGAAGGTTTTCGGAGAACCGGATGCGGTAGAAGTCGCGTCCAGCGAGCAACGGACTTCTCGCATCTGGAAATACGGCAGCGTTGAGTTTTTCCATCCGTGTTAATCTGTGTCCATCCGTGGTTAAAAATTCCTTTGCGCGTTCGCGTCTTTGCGTGAAATTTTGTCCATGCCTGTCACGGAACAGATTCGTAGTAAGCTGAGTGACTTGCCGCACAAGCCGGGCGTTTATCTGATGAAGGACCGGTTCGGGACGGTCATTTACGTCGGCAAGGCGCGCGATTTGAGGAAGCGCGTGAGCCAATATTTCCATCCATCGCGGCGCATGGGCTGGGACCTGAAGTTCAACGCGCTGGTGGAGGCGATTCACGATTTCGACGCGCATATCGTGCGCAGCGAGGCGGAGGCGGTGTTGCTCGAAGGCAAGCTGATCAAGGAATTTCATCCGCGTTACAACGTCAGTTTCCGCGACGACAAACGGTTCCTGCTGCTCAAGGTCCAACTCAACGACCCGATTCCGCGCTTCACGCTGACGCGGCTCAAAACGGACGACGGCGCGCGTTACTTCGGTCCGTTTGCCAGCTCCGGCGCGCTGCGGCGCACGCTGAACCTCGTCCGGCACAAGTTCAATTTGCGCGGCTGCCGCCCCCTGACGCCGACCGAGAATGATTACAAACACTGTCTCTACGCGCACCTGAAGGTCTGCACCGCGCCGTGCATCGGCAACGTGACGCGCGAGCAGTATCTGATGCAGGTGCTCGCCGCCTGCGATTTCCTCGACGGCCAGTCCAGGGAGATGAAGGAACAACTCGAAGCGGAGATGAAGAAAGCCGCCGGCTCGCAAGACTTCGAAAAGGCGGCGCAGTTGCGCGACATGCTGTTCGATCTGCGGCGCACGACGCAGAAGACGGAAAAATTCGAGCGGTTGCCGTACAAGCTGCCGGTGGCGATTGATCCCGACCATGATCTCGCCGAGCTGGCGAAGGCATTGAATTTGCCCGCCGCTCCGCAGCGCATCGAAGGTTTCGATATCTCGAACATCAGCGACACGTTCGCGGTGGCGTCCATGGTCAGTTTCAAAAATGGCCGGCCGGACCGGTCGAATTATCGGCGGTTCAAAATGAAAACGGTTATGGGCCAGGACGATTTCGCCTGTATTGCGGAAACCATTCGCCGGCGTTACACGCGGCTGAAAAGCGAGACCGAGAGCGGGCAAGGCGGCAAGTGGTCGAATGTTCCCGATCTGATTTTGGTCGACGGCGGCAAGGGACAGCTCAGCGCGGCCTGCGCCGAACTGGAGAAACTCGGCCTGAGCCACATTCGAATCATCGGGCTGGCCAAGGAGTTTGAGGAGATTTATCGGCCAGAGGAAAAGGAGCCTCTGCGGCTAAAGCACGATTCCGGCGCGCTGAAACTGCTGCAACGGGTGCGCGATGAGTCGCATCGTTTCGCCAACACTTACAACGCGCAACTGCGCTTGAAGAAAATCTCGGAGAGCATTCTCGACGAATTTCCCGGCATCGGCGAGCAACGCAAAGAGGCGTTGCTCAGGAAATTCGGTTCGGTCCACCGTCTGCGGCTCGCCTCGGTGGAAGAAATCGCCAAAGTGCCGGGCTTCGGCGGCAAAGCCGCCGCGGAGTTGAAAGCGTTTCTCGAAGCGCGCGGCGGTGTGCCGACGGCGAATAACGAGCGTTAGAGTTTCCGGGAGGGCCGGCATGTTGCCGGCCCAATTTCAGGGACGTCGGCAGGCCGTCCCTCCGACTCCAACGGGGACAGGCGAGACGCCTGTCCTACTTTTGCTCTTTCCTCGCGGTCAACCACTCGAAACTGAGCTTCACATCGTCGCCGGTCGAAAATACTCCCAGCTTCGTCGGCGGCGCGATGCCGAAACTGGTCATCTTCACCGAGGTGGAACCGGCGAACTTCAGTTTGTCCGCGCCGACACGAACCATGGTCACCGGCATCTGAACTTTGTTCGTCACGCCTGCCACGATCAACTCGCCTTTCGTGTCGAAGAGAAACGGAGCATCAGGCGATTTGGGTGCTTCTTTGAGCACCATTTCCGAGAGGCGGTAATCGATCCGCCGGTGGTCCTTTTCTTTCATCGAGTCATACATCACGTTGTCCATGTCGGTCTTGTCGCTCTTCAACTGGCGGACGAAGATTCTCACGTCGCAGTGCGCGTTGATCTTGCCCAACGCCGGTTTGGCAAGGTCGAAGGCCGGATCGAACTCGACGTAACCGCCGAGCGCCGTGCTTCCGACCGACCAATCATGAAGAGTGGAAGTGCCGTCCACTTTGACCTTGCTGCTGTTGGGCACGGCGTTGTATCGGACCCAGTCTTCGGCGGCGCGCAAGGAAACGGGGAGCAACGCAAGCGTTCCAACGAGTAGAAAACAGTTTTTTTTCATGAGATACTTCTCCTCTTTCGAATTTACCATGCAACCATTCGACTGAATCCTTTCAAGCCAATTCAAACCCTTCCTTTGGCAACGCCACTTTTTGCCCATTAACGACGGCTTCGTTGGCCTTGATGGCCAGAGCGGTAGCTTCAAAGCCTTCCTGATAACCCGCCGCGGGCTGCAGTTTGATTTCCGAGATATACTTTTCCAAAGCCGCCTTGTCGTTGACATCGAACGTGGCCGAAAAATCTTCAACTGCCGAGCTGACGGTGTTGACGTTGGTGAGGAAGGATTCCAATGCGAAATAGAGCGGCTTGGTCATGTAAGCAGCTTCGTCGGTCGCCTTTTCGGTCAGGTTCGTCAACTTCGTCGCGTTCGCGATCAGCGCGATGCCGGTTTCCTTGTAGAACTGGTCTTTGCGCGCGTAAACCTCCCAGCCGAGCAACGGCGAGTCCACTTCCTTGAACATCCAGGCCTTGTTGCCCCGCATCATGATGGCGGCGTCCGTGCCGTAAAGCATTTCATAATCGGCATCGAAAGAGTTGGCCAGCGTGCACTGGTAGGTCAAATGCGCCCCGCCGGGATATTCAAAGACGGCTTCCACGGTGTCGGGCACGTCGCGTCCGTCCTTCCATTGCATGATCGAACCGAAGCCGGTCACGGAGACTGGGCGCCCGTTCAAAAACCACGACATCGCGTCGATCTGGTGGATGCCGATTTCACCGACCAGTCCGGGCGACGTCTCTTTGCTCAGGCGCCAGTTCAGTTCGCGCTCGCGGGCGGGATTGGGGGAAGCCATGCGCCAGCTTTGCTTCTTATGCCATTGCGCGTGGGCCTTGACCGCTTTGCCCGACGCCCCGGCGCGGATGAAATCCAGCAGAAAACGGCGTTGCGGGTCCGAGCGCGTTTGCAGGCCAGCCTGGAAAACCTGTTTGCGCGCGGATTTGGCCGCAAGCGCGATCGCTTTGGCATCCTCAATGTTGTTGGCGAGTGGCGCTTCGCAATAAACGTGCTTGCCCGCCTGCAACGCGGCGATGGCGATTTCTCGGTGCTGATGCGTCGGCGTGGCGATGACCACGGCCTGGACTTCCTTGTCGTCCAAAATTTTCCGGTAATCGTCCAGGCCTTTTGCGTTGGGCGCGGAGTTGGCGGCCCGTTTCAACGAGGCGGGATAGGTGTCGCAGACCGCCGTGAGTTGGGCCGTTTTAAGCCGTGACAAAGTCGCGATGATTTCGCGGCCCCAGTTGCCCAGACCAATCACGGCGCACTTGACCTGAAACGGGACCAGGGTTGCGAGATCGGCGGCCTGGACCGGCGCGCGGGTGATCAATTCCACGCCCCCCAGCATGGTCATCAAGGTCGCAAAAGAACCCTCCTTAAGAAAATCGCGGCGGTTCAGTTCGGCGGTTTCGTTCTTGTTCATACGGGGACAGGTTCTTTAACCACCCAACCGACAGAAGACAAAGTTAATGTCTCCTGCGCCAGGCGGTGGTCGATGTTCGGCCTGTTTGGGTTATTTGAAATCTTTGGGCAATTCTTTTGTGCACTGATAGACAGGCAGACACGCGCCTTACTTTGCTTGCGGATTGGCGTCTCCCTTTTCCAGGCCGAGCGCCCATTTGATGCCGCCAAGAATATGCTTTTGATAAGCCTCGCTGACTTCGCGAGCGTTTTCACGGTTGCCGTTTTTGTCCGCCCAACCCGGATCCCAAATGTCTTCGCGATGGCCGAGCGAGGTGTAGAAGACGCGGCCCTGGCCGTACATTTTGCACCACGCAACCGGATAATCGCCGGGTGTCTTTTCGTTTGGGTGCGCGTTGAGCGTCAGGAGCCCGTGCACTTGATCGCGATGAAAGTTTTTGAACAGATAAATCTCGTCGAAGACCGTGAACGTGGCGTCCAGGTGACGCGTCGCGGGATGGTTCCTGTCCTGGTTGAGGCAATCCACCCTGACCTGGGCGTGGTGGGTCTGAAACTCGCCGCCAAGCATTTCGATGTAAGGGTCAATGGCGTCCTGCCCGTGAAACGTGTCACTGGCCGAGTGCATTCCGATGAACGCCTTGCCGGACTTGATTTCGCTCAGGAACGCCTCTTTGTCCGGAAGCGGCAGGATGCCGGTCGTATTGGCGAAGATGAAACCATCGTATTGCTTGAGTGCCGTGGAGGTCATTTTCTCCGCCATTTCCTGATCGTTGCGGACGTACTCCACGGTGAACGCGCCGCTCTTTTGTCCGAGTTCGCCCAGGATTTTTTCCGCGGTGGGAATGGAACTATGTCGAAAACCTTTGGTCACGGTCACCACGAGAAGCTTTCTGGGCGTCGCCGCCTGCGTTGAAACCAAAAAGGCGCAGAACAGAGCGAACAAACAGGCTATGGAATTTGGAATGAATTTGTTTTTCATAAGTTCAACGAGTGGCCAGGATTTTCTTCGCAAGCTCATCAAGGACTCTTTTGCATGGGCCGCCATTCATTTAGCGTGAATTCAGAGGTGGTCAAGGCTTCTTTAACATCGGCGCGAGTGCCGCCCCGCCGACAGCCGAATCAGCGGAGCAGCGCGTAAATCAAAGCGACCTGTCCGGCGCATAAGGCCGCCAGGGCGGCCCAGGTGAGGAGCTCGCGCGGCCGCAGACCCATTTGGCGGGTTTCGCTCAACCAAAATCGAATCTTCACCGTGCCAACCCCGATCAAATCGCCATTTCGCAAAAGGGCCTGTTGAACCGGCTGATCATTGACGGTCGCCCTCGCTTGAGGATGGACTATCAACACGAACCCTTCCGGCATCTGCAAATCCAGTTCTAAATGCCGCTCCCAAACGCCCTCCTCTTCCAGCCGAAGATTTGCTGAAGCATCGCGCCCGACGATAAAAGGAAAACGGCGGGCCACCGTGACAGCGCCCGCCTGTTTGCCGGAAAGAACTTTGAGTTGCACCATTCAATACCACCGCTGCGGAACGATGATTTGATCGCCGGGATAAATCGGCTTATCCAGTTTGGGGTTCTTCAGGGCCTTGGCGCAATTCTCAGTTTCCTTCCGACCGTCCGCGCGGATAATCTGAACGTTCTTGCGGTTTGCATATTCATCAAAGTCGCCTGCGGCTTGAATCGCTTTGAGCACGGTCATCTCGGACAAATACGCCTTCTGCCCGCCGTTTTTGACCCGGCCGCCAACGAAGAAATAGCTCTCCTGCCTTTTGACCGTCACGGTCGCGGCCTTGAAATAATCGGGGACATACAACCTCTGAAGCTCGTCCTGCAGTTGGCCGATGGTTTTTCCGGCCGCCATGATCGGGAGACGCAGCAAAGGAGGGTAGATAAAGCCGTCCTCGCGAATCTGTTCTTCGTGTTTCTCCAGCAGAGTGGGCGTGCCGGCGAAAGTGATGGTGATGCGGTCGCCCGTTCGAAGCAGGTCGGGCGAAAGGTTCGGCGGCGACACGTGATTGGTCTGGCCGCCTGCCGCATCCGGGAAGGCGTATTGAGCGGTTCCGCATCCAGTCAGCAGGGTGAACGTCAGGGCGGCAAGCGTCAAAAGAAAACACCGCAGGCTGATTTTAAGCGACGAATTCATCTCCGAAAATGCTTAGCGGAGCAGCCGCGAACAACAATCAATATTTTTGCTTGAGATCGAGCTGGGCGCGCTCGCCGGCGGGCTTTTTCTTTTCGCCGTTGTTCTTGGCTGGAGGTTCCTCCTCCCGCTTGGCGTAATAATCGTAGTAGTAGCCGCTGTAGTAGTAGTAATATGAATCTTGCGAAATGTTGATGTTGTTCAATACGACACCCAGCAAGGCCCCGCCCACTTTCTCGACCATTTGCTTGGCCCGAATCGTCATCGCCTGCGGATACTTGCGATACTGTATCACCAGCAACGACAGGTCCACTTCGCTCGCGAGAATGGAGGCGTCGCTCACGCCCATGATCGGCGGCGAATCGAAGAAGACAAAGTCATAACGCCGCTTTGCTTCTTTGATGAAATCCTTCATCTGGGTGGAATTCAGGATTCCCAGCGAGCTGCTTGGCAATTTTCCACTGGGCAGGAAGTCCAGGGTTGGAATGCTGGTGGTTTGAATCACCTCTTCCAGTGTGTTTTGCCGCAGCAGATAGCTGGTCAGCCCGACCGAATTGGAGACGTTCAACAGCTTGTGCAAGCTGGGCCGCCGCAGGTCGGAGTCCACCAGCAATGCGCGCTGGCCGTTTTGAGCGAAGACCACCGCCAGATTGAAAATCGTTGTTGACTTGCCTTCGCCGGCGCCGCCGCTGACCACCGTGAGGCTGTTGGCGTCCTCGCGCTTGCGCGAAAACAGAACGTTCGTGCGGAGCACCCGATAAGCCTCCGCATGCGGACTCTCCGAGCCCTCCAGAATAAGAGAACTGACGTTCTGTGGAATGACGCCCAACACCGGCGCCTGCAAAGCACGTTCCACATCGTCAATCGTCTTCACGCTGGTGTCGAGATACTCAATGAAAAATGCGAGACTGATGCCCACAATCAGTCCCACGATGATTCCCAGCGCAATATTCAATTTGAAGCTGGGGCTGACCGGTTTCCGACCTGGCTCAGCCTGGTCGGTGATTTCCACAATGGAAGTTTTTGGCAGCGCGGCGTCCACGGTTTCCTGCAAAATCCGCAAATGCACCGCGTCGCGAAGCTTTTGCAGATCGTCCAGCCTGCGTTTTGCTGCGAAATAAGGGCGGTATTGTTCCGTCATGAATGCGTCGTTCGTCCGGGCGTGGTCAACCGCGCTGGCCAGGCTGTCCAGATGCAACCTGAAAGCATCGACCTTCACCTTCAATCCCGCCAGGATGCCTTTAATCCGCTGGTTGATGTTGTCATCCAGGTTCGCCTGCACTGCGGCCATAGCCTTGAAATCTGAATTTTGAGGGCCCAAAGTCTCCTTCAACTTGGCCAGGTTGGCCTCGGTGGTGGAAAGATCTATCATCAGCTTTGAAAGCAGCTCATCATTGATTGCAGTCAGGATCGACTTTCTTAGTTCGGACTCGCCTTTCTTTGCGGCTCCAGGGTGGAATAGGCATAGGCGCCTTCCGGTTGAACGTCTGAAATCTTGTATTCCTTGCGCAATTGATCGACATCGACCTCAGCCGCTTTGACCTTCTCGTCATTTTGCTGCAGTTCCTCCTTCAATACTTTGATGCCTTTCCTGGACATCTCCTGTTTTAACTCCAACCGGGTGTCTCGATAGACGCTCGCGATTTTATTGGCGATCTCCGCCGCTTCTTGCGCCGGGTTCTCCTTCTCCTTCGCGTCGCTGTAAACACGGATTTCAATGAGGCTCGTGTTGCGCGTCTGCCGCACATCAATTTTTCCTTGCAATATATCGAAGGTTTCAGGCGTCTTTAGCGGGATATTGTTGTTGTACCGCTCGCCCCATCTTTCGTTGAGCTTCAGATTCTCGATCACTTTGTAGAGCACTTTCCTGGAGCGAATCTTCTCAAATTCGGTCTGGATGAAGAACGGGTCGTAAGCTGAATTGTTCTGCGCGAACCCGATCGGATTAATGTCGGAAACGTCCTTCTCCACCGCAATGCGGACCGTGCTGGACCACGATTCCGGCAAAATGAACGTCACCGCCGTCGTCGTCAAAACCACCAGAAGGAACACGGCCAGAATGACCGTCTTCCGAATGCGAATAATGCGCCAGTAGTCGAGGAAATGGAGTTTGGTCTCCACCGGATTGGAATTTGTTTTCGCTGCTTCCATATGATAAAAAAGGAGGCTAGAGCTTTTGCTTCCAGCCTCCCCTGTTGTTCTGTGTGTTAAATTTTAATAGGTCGCTTTCAACCCGAAGTAAATTACGTTCCGCGTGTAGCTCCGGCCAATATCCGAATCCTGCCGATCATAGTTATAACCCGCGTCTGCCGAAATAAACGTGTTCACCTGATAAGAGCAGTTAACCCCCAACGTGCCGAGCAACTCAACCTTTCCATCATCCAACCCGCCTTTGAAGGTCGAGTGCTGGAACTGAGCGAGCAAACTGCCGGTCAGTTTGGGTGAGATCCGATGATTCACCGAGCCATATACCCCAGTGCTTTCCTGATCGAGTGTCGGCGTCCCGGAGATCGGCTGGAAAGCGACATCGGTCGCGTTGCGCTTATGCACGACTCCGAGCCGCAAGTAGCTGCCGGGATTGTAGGTCCACGTGGCGTTCGCGTCCACATACGGGTTCACCGTGCTATCCGGATCGACGGCAAGGCGATTGGGATAATCTGTAAACTGGGCACCAACTTCCACATGCGCGGTCAATTGTGAGGTGAAGCTCTGATCTGCTCCTACAGTCACAGTATGAGTAGTGGTATCCCGCCTCGTCGGATCGGTTACGGAAGACAAGACAGGATCGTTCGCCGCCGTGGAATCTTTACTGGTATGATCCACAATCCCGAATTTGTAGCTTAACAACCCGACCGTGTTCGGCAACGCCTGCCAACGCGCCGTTAATACACCCAAGTGTTCAACCCGGTCGAGCAGCGCTGAAAGGCTGCCCGGGCCGTGTTCACTGAAATCCCAGTAGTCGTTCTGGTAAGACGCGTCCAGGCCCAGGAGAGGCGTCAATTCCGCGCTGAACGCCAACCGACCGTTGTTGTGGATGTAAGGTTGGTCCGTGCGCAGCGTCCTGGCAGCGATACCGGTGGTCAGGTCTGGTTCCTGCACATAGTAGAACGAATCACTTACCTCGAGCTTGTAGCGCTCCGTAATGGTATGGTTGAGCTTCAGCTTGAACTGGTGGGTGTGGTCAGCATCATTTGTCGGGCGGGCCTCGTAGAACCGCAGATCATACGTGTAATTGAAACCGATCAGCGTCTGATCCAGGGCCACGTTGACCGCCAGGGAAGGACTCACTTCGAGCCCCCAGGAAGGTTGTTTCTGCGATCTGACAGAGTCTGTCGGGTTGTCATCGTAAAAGCCGCGCACCAGGCCCGAAACGGTCCAAAGTTTGGACTTTTCCAGCGGTGAAAGGCCCGGTGCGTAAGCCGCCTGCAAACCGGCAGCGCCGAGCGCGGCTAGACTGGCGGAAGCGATGATTTTTTTCATAAATTGACTTTCCTGTGTTTACACAAGTTTCGCCTATGAACAGCTTGTATTGAAAAGTGGACCTCTTTTACGTTTTGCACCCGCGATTGTCAAACATAAATCTTTCCAAAATAAGCGATTTCATCTGGTTGGCTCGGTTCGGCCTTTCCCCCATCGCGGCCAATCGGTAAGGAAAAGCTGGCCGCGCTCGAGGTACTGACCGGTTGGAACATGCTTCAAAGGAAAGCCCGCAGGCAAGCCATTTGTTGTCACTAAGCCGTCAAGAAGAAATCTTTCCCATGTCCCCTCCCGCCCGCTAAGCATCTGCGAGTAAAACCGGGCGTCCATCGTCAGTGTCGTCAAGTAGAGCCCATGAATCGGTTTCCGCAAGTCGTTCACCGTGAAAAAATCGTCGTGCCCTTTTTGGTCCTGCACGTTCAACGTGGTCCAGACGCTCTGCCGTCTGCCGTACCAGGCCATCGCCCAGGGCATATCGCTCATCACTAGTTCCCGTTCATCCATCCAGCGCCCGAATTGCTGAACCCACGGCGGAAAATACGGAGGATAAGCCAATGGAAACTCCCGCGGCGGCAACAGTGTGAAGATCATCGGCGCGCAACTGATCAGCACAAAAATTCCCGTCGCCAGATGTCGCAACTGCGGGAACGGCAGATTCAACTGGTCCGACAACAGCGAATACATCCCGGCGCCGTAAATGAATACCAGCGGCGCCAGCAGAATGAGCAGGTTTTCCGAGTTGATCTCCGGCGAGTCGGTGGACAAATGCGTGCGGCCCAGTGCCTGAACCACCGTCAATACCAGCAGAGAAAACAGCAGAAACATTCTCAATCGTCCCAACGCCTGGTTCACAAACGGCACCAGCAGTCCAACCAGGAAAAACCCCGTGATCCAGCTTCCTCCGAGTTTCGGCAATTCATTCTGAAACATGCCCGCTGTGTTGACCACCAGCTTGCGAAGGTAGTCGTCGAACACCACCTCGCTGAAGTCCGGCTGCAGCGTCCGCTCAAGCTGGTCCCCCGGAAACTGCGGCGTATCCTCCACCACGGCATATCCCGCGGTGCCAAGCAGTGTTCCCGACCAATTGTAGTTACGCGCCGGCCAGGGCGCCAATACCGCCACAAACGCCAACAGCGCGACCAGGGACAACACCACACGGCGCTGGGCAAAGTAGAGGCTGAAGAACGCCAGCACAGGCACGATCAGCCAGCCGAACGAATACCGCGTCAGCGCGCCCAACCCCACCAGTCCCCCAGCCAGCAATGCCATCCCGGCGAACCACGCGCCGCTCCGTCGCGATTCCCGGGAGCATTGTTCCATGAGCACCAGGCACCACACCAGTGCAAGGTAAATCACGACCGTCAACATCGTGGAAAGGCCCGAGACGCTGAACCGCCAGAACAGCTCCGAACCAGCGAGCACCAGCGTGGAAATCCAGGCCACCGCCACGTCAAACAGCCGTCTGGCCAGGTGGAAGACGGCCAAAATGGCGGCGAAAAACAAGGCCTGATTGAAAAAGGCGATTAGAACCTCCGGCTGATACCGCAGGAAAACAATTCCGCCGGGGATCTCCCATTCAAAGGGGAGCACCTTCATGAGGCCGGCGAGAAGGAGGGGATAAACCGGCGGATTGGCCAGGTCCGGATGCGGCGATTTCAAGAGCGCAAAGTCGTTGGTGCGCTGTTTGAGTTTGATCTGATGTTGCTCCACCAGATGAATGCTCAGTGGACGGATGAATTCGGTGGTGTAGCCTTTGCCTGTTGCGATGTTGCGGGCCAACTGGGCCGCGTCCATCGCTTCCGCCGTGGAAAAATTTCGATATTCGCGCACGTCGTAAACGGCGATCAGCGCCAGCAGCGCAAGGATCGCCAGGACCCACCGGACCGTGCGCGCCCCTTCGCCCACTTCAAACCTGTGAATCCATTCCTGCAATCGAATCATGAAAAAGGCTTCCGGTTTTGTCTCTCCGGGGTCTCTGGCCCCGCGGTTCGACGGCCACGCTTGAATGGCCGATCAAAACCCTTCCAGATGATAAGTGTGAAGTTTCCGGTGCAAGGTCCGGCGGCTGATGCCGATTTTCTTTGCCGCCAAAGTCCGGTTCCCATTCGATTCTTTCAGTGCTCGAATGATGAGCTGTTTCTCGGCTTCCTGCACCGTCAGATCGTTTTGCGTCAGCAACCGGGCGGCATCCACCGCGGCCTGTGCGGCGCCGTTGCCGCGTACGTTCGGCGGCAGATCGCGCCGCATGATTTTTTCGCTCCGGCAAAGCACTACGGCGTGCTCGATGGCCGTGCGCAACTCGCGGACGTTGCCCGGCCAGCCGTATTGCATCAACGCTTCGAGCGATTCGGCGGCAAAATCGTTCACTTTTTTGTCATTTTCCCGCGCAAACTCGCGCAGAAAATCCTGCGCCAGCAACGGAATGTCCCCCGTCCGCTCGCGCAGTGGCGGCAGCCGGATTTCGACGACTTTCAATCGAAAGTAAAGGTCTTCACGAAACGCGCCGGACTTGACCCGTTCCTCCAGGTTTTTGTTCGTGGCGGTGACCAGCCTCACGTCAGCCGTCAACGTTTTGTTGGAACCGACGCGCTCAAAGGTGCGCTCGCCGAGGAACCGCAGCAGTTTGATCTGAATCGTGGCGTCAATTTCCCCGATTTCGTCCAGAAACAGCGTCCCGCCCTGGGCCTGCTCGACCCGCCCGATCCGCCGCTCGTGCGCGCCGGTGAACGCTCCCCGCTCGTGCCCGAACAGCTCGCTCTCGATCAATTCCCGCGGCAGACCGGCGCAGTGCACTGCCACCAGCGGTTGCCGCGCCCGCGGGCTGAGTTGATGAATCGCCCGCGCGATCAGCTCTTTGCCGGTGCCGCTTTCTCCGGTGACGAGCACCGTCGCCTTCGACGGCGCGACCTGGCGCACCGTTTCCAGCACCTCCTGCATGGGCGGCGATTCGCCGATGATATTTTCCAACCCGTATTTTCTGTCGAGCTGTTGCCGCAGCGACTCGTTTTCAACTTCAAGCGATTGACGGCGCAGCGCCCGGCTGATCCGCATTTCCAGCTCGTCAATTTGCATCCGCCCTTTGGCGATGTAGTCGTCGGCCCCGCGTTTCATCGCTTCCACCGCAACTTCCTCCGAGCCGTAGGCGGTCATCAGAATGCAGACCGGCGGTTTCGAAAGCGACTTCGCCCGCGCGATCAATTTCATGCCGTCCTCGCTCGGCAACCGAAGGTCCGTTAACAGCACATCGAAATGTTCCTTCTCCAGCAACTCCACGGCCGCAGCGGTGTCTTCGGCAAGATAAACGTCGTAACGGTCCTCCAACACCGCGCGCAACCCCTCGCGCGTCGGCTTTTCATCGTCCACGATCAGCAACATCGGTTTAATCATGCAAGGGCGCCTCCAGCAATCGCGGCTGCCGTTCGTGCAAGGGCAGCCAGATTCGAAACCGGGTTCCCTGCCCCACGTTGCTCTCCAGTTTGATCAAGCCCCCGTGTTCCCGCACGATCCGCTGCACGATCATCAGTCCCAAACCCGATCCTTTTCTTTTGGTCGTAAAAAACGGCTCGAAAATGCGGTTCAACTGTTCCTGCGGAATGCCGCAACCGGTGTCCGCGATGCTCACCCAGACACCGTCCGCGCCGGAACCGGTTTGCACCGTCAACACCCCGCCCTTGGTCATGGCCTGCACCGCGTTCTTGACCAGATTGACCAGCACCTGCTTGATCTGGGCCGGATCAAGCGGCGCGGTCGGCAGTTGTCGCGCCAGTTTTTCCTCCAGGGTCTGTCCGCGGTTTTCGATTTCCGGCCGTAACAGGTCAATGGTTTCACGGGCGATGTCGTTCAATGAAACCATCTTCTTCTGCGGCGGCGTGGGACGAATGGCCTGCAGGAATTGCGTGACAATGTAATCCAACCGATCAATTTCCCCTTTGGCAACGCTCAGATAATTTTGCAGTTTCGCGGCGATCTCCTCCGTGTCGCTGTCGGAATGCAGGACTCGCGGCCGAGGCCCCTTGACCGTGGGAAGAGTTCGACCGTCCGGATCCTTCGGCCCCTGCTTGAGCTTCTTCAGCTCGCGCTCGATCAACTGCAGGTGAATGTGGAGCGCATTGAGCGGGTTGCCAATCTCATGCGCCACGCTGGCGGCCAGCAGCGTCAGCGCCTGGATACGCTCGCTTTCGATGGCGTCGAATGTCTTTTGCCGCGCTTCCGTCGCGTCGTGCAGAATCAACGCCACGCCGGAGCTGCCGGTCCCTTCGCCATCCAACGGCGCCGCATACAATCGGAGAAAGCGGTGTCGCGGATAGTTCACTTCAAATTCGTGCCGCACGACCTGTTGTCCTCCGGCGCGGTCTCGCGCGGAGAGCTCTTTCCAATCCAGCTCAGGCAGATACCGCGTCAGGTGATGGCCTTCGGTCTCCTGCGCTTTCAATCCGAGCAGATTCGTCACGGCCTGGTTGAAATAAACGATCCGTCCCTGCTCGTCCACCACAAGCACGCCGTCTTCAATCGTGTTGAACAGCGTTTCCAGAAAACTCCGCTCGCGCGCCAGCCGCTGAACGACGGTTTGCAGACCTTCGGGATCGAGCCGGCCAATGCGCCCGAGCACCTTGTCGAGAAAGCTGGATTTGGGTGCCATCGTTTAACTCGTTGAAGGGTTGAACCGGTTTAACGATTTAACGGGTCAACCATTCAACGCTTTGGTCAAAACCATTTCTTTCGCTTGAAATACCAGTAGGTAGCGGCTGTTGTGAATGCGGTCACCGCCACGGCCAGCTCATAGCCGTAGCGCACTTTGAGCTCCGGCATGTCGAAATTCATCCCGTACCAGGTCCCGATCATCATCAACGGCGTCGTGATCACCGTGATCATCGTCAGCAATTTCACCACTTCGCCGGTCTGGTTCGACGACATGTTCAAATAGATCTGCAAAATGCCGGTCAACGAGTCCGTGTAACCCTGGGCCAGCTCCGAAATATGGAACAGCGCGTCATGAACGTCCCGGTAATACGGCACCAGATGCGCCCGGATCAACTTGAACTCGCCCCGCGCAAACCGCGACAGCACCTCGCGCTGCGGCCCGATGATTTGACGCAGGTGCAACACTTCTTTTTTGACTTGCAGAATTTTGTTGAGCGTCTCCCGGGTCGGATGCTGCAACGCCTGCTGTTCCAACTCGCCGATCTCCAGCGACAATTCGTCCAGGGCCGGCTTGTAATTTTCGACAATCGAGTCGAGCAAAGTATGCGCCACCCGGTCCGGCGCCCGCGCGATGTGCACCGTGCTCTTCAGACAACGCTCCCCGGTGACCTGCACGCTCCGGAGCGGCGCCTCGTGATAGGTCACCAGAAAATTCCTGCCCAAAAAGAAATTCAGCTCGCTCGTCGCGAACACGCCGTCCTTGCGGCTGTAGTCCACCGCGTGAATCACCATGAACAGGTAAGGCGCGAATCGGTCCTCTTCTTTCGGGCTGTATTCCTCAACCTTCGGCGACGGACTGAGCATCACACAGTCTTCGATCGAGAGCGGGTGAAAATGGAACACGTCCTCCAGCACGGATTTCGTCTCCTCCGCCTCCGGCTTTTCCAAATCAACCCAGAGAAACAGATTCGTGTCCGCCAAAAGCGTTGGCATCAGGAACATTTCGATATCCTTGCTGTGCAAACGTCCCTGCGTTGTAAATGCGAACGATCGAATCATCTGTCACACCTGTCACACCCCTTATCCGGCGTGTCAAGCTGGCTCGCATGGTAGGTGGAACCCGGCGCGTGGCAAGCTCGTTTGCGTAGTTTACCTCACTTGCCGGATTCGGCCGCACTTGTGCCCTCAACCAGGACTTTACTACGCCCGGACACCCAGCAGCTTGGGTGTGAGGAAGAACTTCAGCGTCGCCGCGCGCCGATCTTCAGTCTCCAGACAGCCTAGCCCGCCCTTGGGCAGCTTGAGCGCTTCGGGATTCGTTATACCGAGCAGTTGACGAACCCGTTCCGCCAGGCTAGGCGCATGACCGACCAGCAATGCATGCTTCGCTTCCATCAGGTCTTTCAGCCAATCTTCAAACTGCCCTGGTGCAGTTTCGTTCAACAACGCGTCGGCGGTTTCCAGTTCTGCCGAACCGCAAACCTCCAAAACGATTTTCGCCGTCTGTCTCGCGCGGACAAGCGGACTGCTGTAGGCAGCGTCAAATTCAATTCCGGCCCCTTTGAGGAACCGGCCGACTTCGCGCGCTTCCTTTTTTCCGTGCGGAGAGAGGGGCCGGCCCGCGTCGTCCTTTCCATCCAGGGCTTCGGCGTGGCGCAAAAAGTAGAGTTTCATGATTGAACGTCGCCGCAAGATTAACCAAAAGGTGACCCCCGCGCCAGACTCGTGTTAGAAATCCTCGGTGCACGATAAGTCCCGTCTTGCTTTTGTCGCGTTGCTGACTGGCGCCGTGGGAATCGCTTTCGCTCCTGTCTTCGTGCGGCTCAGTGAAGTTGGCCCGAGCGCAACCGCCTTTTACCGACTGTTGCTCGCCCTGCCGGTGCTGTGGCTCTGGCGGATTTATGAGCGGACCAGACCCGGCGCCACGCCGCACCCCGCGAGCTCAAAAGAAAACCTCCAGCTCGCCGTGGCCGGGCTGCTCTTCGCCGGGGACCTCGCCCTCTGGCACTGGTCGATCAAGCTGACCTCGGTCGCGAACGCGACGTTGTTCGCCAACTTCGCGCCCATCTTCGTCACGCTCGGTGCGCGCCTCTTGTTTGGCGAACGCATCCGGCCTTCGTTCATTGGCGCGCTCGCCCTGGCGCTGGCCGGGGCGGTCCTGGTCGTGGGCGTCAGCCTGAGCTTGACTGCCGAACATGTCCTCGGCGACGCGCTGGCGGTCGGCGCGGCCGTCTTCTACGGCGGTTACATGCTCTGCGTGAAACATCT
>QHPA01000232.1 GCA_003218935.1 Verrucomicrobiota bacterium | reverse complement strand
CGAGCACCGGCACTACATCGGGCAGAACGGCGAACGGATGCAAACATTCTGCGACGCATTGCTCGGCGTCTTTGCGAAGCGCCAGGCTTTGATTCATGCTTGGTGTGTTCTGCCGAACCATTACCATGCGCTCATCGAAACCAGAGAGATTCTGGCCGTGCTGGCGGACCTTGGGCGGATGCACGGGAGGTTGTCGTTCGAGTGGAACGGCGAGGAACTCACGCGAGGCCGGACAGGTCTGGTGCGGCGCGGCGGAGCGTTACATGCGGAACGACGCGCATTTCTGGGCGACGATGAATTACGTCCACAATAATCCGGTTCACCACGGCTACGTGGAGCGGTGGCAGGACTGGCCATTCTCCAGCGCTCAGGAATACCTCGCCGAAATGGGGCGGGAGTTTGCTGAAAAGACGTGGCGCGAGTATCCCATTCTGGATTACGGGGAAGGATGGGATGATGCGATTTTGTGAGTCGAGAAACCGAGTGTTGGGTGTCCAGCCTTTAGGCTGTCTGGAGGACGCGCAGAGGCGTGAATACCGAACAGACACCCTGAAGGGTGGACACCGGCCAGACACGCTAAAGCGTGGACACCAAACAAAGAGCTGACATGCCGTCGCAATCCGGTCTGATTAAGACTTTCATTCGTCATGGATCTCTCTGCCAAAGCAGCAAACGTCGAAGACATCCTCGCATGGCGCGACAGATATCGGTTGGAGATGGACTGCCAGATCATCCATGATTCGATCCACTCCCGCCCAGGGTGGACGCATGAGTACCTTCTCTTCGCTGGGGAGGCCACGGTCGGTTACGGTTCCATTGCTGTTGGCGGGCCCTGGAAAGGGAAGCCCACGGTGTACGAATGGTATGTCGCGCCCCAGTACCGGTCGCGCATGTTCGATCTTTTTTCGGCGCTGCTGGCGGCCAGCGGCTCGGCCACGATTGAGACTCAGAGCAATGATCCGCTGCTGACGGTCATGTTGCATACGTTGGCTCAAAACGTGACGAGCGAGAGTATTCTCTTTCACGACAAACTGACCACTGCGCACTCGCCGCCGGGCGCCGTTTTCCGCAGTGCCACCACGGCTGACGCGTTGAACATTTCTCCGGACCAACTCAAATGGCACGGGGTTGTGGAGGTTGAAGGCAAGGTCGTAGCGACCGGAGGCGTGCTTTTCCATTACAACCGGCCGTATGGCGACATCTACATGGAAGTGGCGGAGCCTTTTCGGAGACGCGGCCTCGGTTCCTTCCTCGTGCAAGAATTGAAGCGGATTTGCTATGAGGGCGGAAATGTTCCGGCGGCACGATGTAATCCGAAGAATATCGCGAGTCGCAAGACGCTTCAAAAAGCCGGTTTTGTTCCCTGCGGGCACATTCTGACCGGTACAATTTCGCGGTGAATCGCGATATCACGCCGAACGGCGGCTCAAAAAATGCTGCCAAAATGTGAAGGAACGCTCACAAATCAATTGGTTATGAGACCTTTGAATTCACTTCGATCGCTTCGCACCATTTTACTTGTCACCGCGGGAATCGTTGCTTCGGCCCCAGACGTTTATTCATCAACGCTCACAGTCTCTACCACTTCCGATTCCGGGTCCGGGTCGCTGAGGCAGGCGATTCTGGATGCCAATGCCATGCCCGGCGACGACACCGTTGAAATCACAGCAACCGGCACAATCGTTCTTTCTTCTCCCCTGCCTCAGATCACGGACAACATTGTATTGAACGGCCCGGGGACCAATGTTTTCACCGGGATCAGCGTCGCGTCTGGCCTGGCCACAAACGGCGCCAACGGGGCGGCCATAGAAAACGGCGGTGATTTGACTTTGATGAATTGTGCCGTGGCAAATAGCCACACGCTGGCCGGGCTCGGGGGTGGCATTTACAACTCAGGGAACCTGAACCTGTTCAATTCGATGGTCGCCAGCAACTCGGTAACGGGCAGTGACGGTTTCGGAGGTGGTCGCGGCGGGCAAGGCGGTGGAGGAGGCGGTCTCGGCGGCGGGTTGTTCACCTCCTCTGGAACTGTTGTTATCACTAATTCCTCATTTCTCGCAAACCGCGCGAGCGGAGGCAACGGCGGTGGCGGCGGTGGAAGCGACCAAACCGGCGCCAATGGAGGGGGCCCTGACGGAGGATCGGGCGGTGCATCAGACACGAATGGAAGTCCGGGTGGATTTGGCGGCGGCGGCGGCGGGTTGGGCGGAGGGATGTTTCTGGAGAGTGGGAGTTTGGATATATCGAGATGCAGCCTTTCGAACAATTTTGCCGCGGGTGGTAGTGGCAGTGGTGGCGGCGCAGGGGCTATGGGGGGAGAAGGACTCGGCGGTGGAATTTTCGGCAGCGGCGGCGCTCTCAAGATGCGCGATTGTTTGGTTTCGGGCAACCTTGCAGCGGGTGGAGTCGGCGGCGGGGGTGGGTTTGCAGGGCGTGGCGGCCAGGGCGGTGGTGGAGGGACGTTTTTTGTGGACACAGCCGCTCAAATCACCAGCTCTACATTCGCCAGTAATCGGGTCGCTGGGGGCGAAAGTGCGATGGGTGTGTTTGGGGCTGCAATTGGCGGTGATGGAAAGGGCGGAGGCGTATTTGTCACCGCTGGCCCGGTTGGTGTGACCAATTGCACGTTTTCGGGCAATGAAGTCGTAGGTGGCCAAGGGGGATGGGGGCCCAATACAACCTTTCAACCCGGGGGTAGCGCGTTTGCCAGCGGCCTGGCGACCGACACTGGCTCAGTCGCGGTGGTCAACTGCACGCTTACTGGTAACCGCGTCATTGGAGGCCCGGGCGGTGGCGGCTTTGGTCTTAACCCCGGGCCAACAGGTGAAGCGCACGGAGGCGGGATTGCCAATCAGTCCGGAACTCTTTCGCTGCTCAACACGATCATCGCCGGCAACACTGCGACGACGAACTCAACTCCTGCGGATGGATTTGGAACGCTCGCCAGCAAGGGGCACAACCTGATTGGCTCGACGAACGAGATTTCCGGCCTGGCCGCTTCCGATCTCCAGAATGTCAGCGCCAACCTGGGACCCCTGCAGGACAACGGAGGATCCACACCCACCCACGCACTGCTGATGAACAGCCCGGCACTCGACGCCGGCGACAGCGCTGGTGCCCCGGCAACCGACCAGCGAGGAGTAGCGCGTCCGCAGGGAACTGGAGTTGACATCGGCGCGTTTGAATTGCCGCGTGACAACATTCTTCTCGATGGGCGCTACGTCGTGAGCAGTCCGGTGACAAATATCGGTTCAGTCCAAGTGTCGTTCCAGACGTCGTTCACGAACGGCTCTTTGCTTTACACCTTGGATGGCTCGGAACCTTCGTCTGATTCCACTCTCTACGCCGGGCCGTTCACTTTGACGAATTCCGCCGTAATTCGTGTCATCGCTTATAGCGCCGATTTCTCTCAATCATCGCAGGCTGGCCCGATTCAGGTTGTCATCGTGCCACTTTACTCGCTGACGATCACCACGCTCGGCCAGGGAACGGCGGCGGCAGACCCCAGTACCGGGCCCTATCCGAGTAATACTCTGGTCACGCTGACTGCGACCGCGGCCGCAAACTGGAACTTCCTCCGCTGGACGGGCGACGCTATGGGCCAGAGTCCGACGATCGGCGTTACGATGGACCGCAATAAGAGCGTTCAGGCGGAGTTTACCCAGGCCCCGGTTTACGCACTCGCGGTCGCCATTGAAGGCAACGGCTCGGTATCAATGAATCCGCCGGGCAGCTCTTACTCCAGTAACACGGTCGTAACGCTCACCGCCAGTCCCGCCGCAGGCTGGGTGTTCGACGGCTGGGCCGGCGACGCCACCAACACGAACGTCACTGTCAATGTCACGATGGATCGAAACAAACAGGTGGCAGCTCGCTTTGTTCCAACGTACTCGCTCTCCCTCGACGCGGCAGGGGGTGGGACCTTCACGATAGCTCCGCCGGCGGGACCATATCCGAGCAATTCAGTCGTGACGATTACCGCAACCTCGGCGAGCGGCTGGGTCTTCCTGTACTGGCTGGGTGACGCCACGGGCACCAACCCCACCGTGAGCATCAGCATGACAGGAGACCAATGCCTTCGTGGCGTGTTTGGCACATCGGTCAGCACAACGGCAGCGGGGAATGGCTCGGTGAGTATCTCCCCATCGTATCCGCTGCATCCTTACGGAAGCGTCGTCCGGCTGACGGCGATTCCAGCGGCCGGAAACTATTTCGCTCTATGGGGCAACGCCGCCAGCGGAACCAGCAATCCTTTGGGTTTCACAATCACGAACGCCAACCCGACCGTCTCCGCGCTGTTCACGACATTGCCCGCAGGACAATTTTCGCTGACAATCATCTCCGACGGCGATGGAGAGGTCAGTGTGTCACCGCAAGCCAACCGCTACGGCTCCAGCCAGAGCGTAACTCTGACGGCGGTGCCGGAAGTCGGGCAGACGTTCATTGGCTGGGGTGGGGACGCCACGGGTACGATCAATCCTCTGGTTCTCACGATGGATAACAACAAAACGATCACGGCAAATTTTACGAAACGGCCTCGACTCACGATGCCTGAGTGTTTCGGTTATATGGGCGGCGACGGCTTCCGGGTACTCCTTAACGGCGAAATTGGCGGTCGTTATTCGATCGAGAAATCTTCCGACCTGCAGCAATGGTCGTCGGTGGCGATAGTGACCAACGCGTTGGGTGTCATCCAAATCGACGTCCCTTCCTCGGCGAACGCTACTCACGAATTTTACCGGGCTGTGGTAGCTCCTTAAGCAAGGCAGCTGAGCTTCAGAAAGTAGCGCTTTCCTTTTCCCTCTCTTCCCCAAAAGGAGGAGAGGGCGGGGAGAGGAGGCCGTTTCCATCCAGTTTCCCCTCTCTCCAGCTCTCTCCCCACTCGTTCCTCGCGGGGAGAGAGGGAAAAACGCCATCGGCGTTTTTCATACCGAACACTATTGGCCGGTTATCCACTGGCTGGGTTTCTCCTGGAGGGTATCCCATTACGTAACGTGCGCCCCCTGCGTCTCGACATAGACTGAGTAGATGGATTGGCTGGCGGCCATGAACAGCCGGTTGCGTTTCTCGCCACCGAAGCAAAGGTTCGCGCAGATTTCCGGCAGCAGGATCATGCCGATGCGCTGGCCCTCAGGCGAAAAAATATGCACGCCGTCGTAACCCTCGCCCACCCAGCCTGCGGCTGACCACACGTTGTCGTCCACGTCGCAACGAATGCCGTCGGAGCCGCCGTTGCCACCCACCGTCCGCGCGCCGTTTTCAGTTTGGACCTTCTGCGGTGGCATCGCCATGTCCACAAACTGGCGGCGGTTCTTCAATTTCCTCTCGTCCGCCACGTCCCAAACCTGGATATCTCTCGCCTTGCCGGTGTCGGCAACGTAAAGCTTCTTGTAGTCAGCCGAGAAACAAATTCCATTGGGCTTCTCCAATTCGTCGGTCACCATCTCCATTTTGCCGCCCTTCGGGTCGATGCGATAGACCGCCTCTTTGATATGCAGTTCGCCTTTGTGGCCTTCGTAATTCATCATTGAGCCGTAGCCCGGGTCAGTGAACCAAATGCCCCCGTCCGGATGAACGACGATGTCGTTGGGCGCGTTGAGCGGTTTGTCCTTCCACTTGTCAGCCAGCACGGTGACGGAACCATTGTGCTCGTAGCGGACGACGCGCCGATTGCCGTGTTCGCACGAAAGCTGACGCCCTTCGAAGTCGAAGGTGTTGCCGTTGCTGTTGCCCGTCGGATCGCGGAAGACGCTCACGTGACCGTCCTCATCCAGCCGGCGCATCTGGCGGTTGTTCGGAATGTCGCTCCAGACAAGGTAACGGCCAACGCCGTTCCACGCGCAGCCCTCCGCCCACAACGCTCCAGTCCAGAGCTTTTGAATCGGTGTGTTGCCGACCTTGTATCTGGCGAACCGCTCGTCGAGCACGATGATATCGGGGTCGGGGTAACGCACTGGATTCTTCCCCGTCCAGTCGCGCTCGGCGGCGAGTGCCTTCGGCGCAAGAGCCGCGGCGGCGGCGGCCATCGCCGCGGTGGCGAAGAACCGGCGACGGTTGATGGCGTCGTTTTCCATGGTGGGAGTTTGAGATGAATCGGCGGCGCGAGAAATGTCTTTCATAACTGACGGGGTTAGAGTTCTGACGGAGCTTGCCCACCTGCGCCATTCCCGGCAAGAAAAAGAACATCGAACATCGAACCTTGAACTTTGAACCTTGAACGCGCAAGACGCCTACCAAATCTTCGCGCGCAGTTCCGCCGGCCGATACATCGGGTCGCCCGGTTTGATGTCAAACGCCTGGTAGAATTGCTCCAGGTTTACATGCGGGCCGATAGCGCGGAACTGGCCGGGCGAATGCGGATCAACCGTGAGCCGGCGTTTCAATTCGTCTTCACGCCAGTTCGTGCGCCAGATTTGGGTGAGCGAAAGAAAGAAGCGCTGTTCCGGCGTGAAACCGCCGATGGCTTTTCGTTTTGACGGCTCCTGGGCAAGCGCGCGTTGCAACGCGTCGAACGCGATGCTGGCGCCGCCCAGGTCGGCGATGTTTTCGCCGAGCGTGAGCTTGCCGTTCACCTTGAAACCCGGCAATGCTTCGTAAGAGCCGTATTGATCAATGACCTTCTGCGCGCGCGCCTCAAATTTTTTTGCGTCTTCGTCAGTCCACCATTCGTTCAAGTTGCCGTCGGCGTCGTACTTTCGCCCCTCGTCGTCGTAGCCGTGCGTGATTTCGTGGCCGATGACCACGCCGATCGCGCCGTAGTTGACCGCGTCGTCCATCTGCATGTCGAAGAAGGGCGGTTGCAGGATGCCGGCGGGAAAAACAATCTCGTTCAGCGACGGGTTGAAGTAAGCGTTGACCGTCTGCGGCGTCATGTCCCACTCGGCGCGATCAACCGGCTTGCCGACGCGCGCGAACTGGCGGCGCGACTCAAACTGCGCGGCGCGCTCGGCGTTGCCCCAGTAGTCGTCGCGCCGGATCCTGATCGACGAGTAATCGCGGAATTGGTCCGGGTAGCCAATCTTTTGCGTGAAGCGGTCGAACTTCGCGAGCGCTTTGGCGCGCGTGGCATCGGTCATCCAATCGAGTTTTTGGAGGCGATCGCGAAAGACCGATTTCAGGTTCACGATCAGTTCGTTCATGCGCGCGCGGGCGGCGGGCGGAAAATATTTTTCGACGTAAAGCCGGCCGAGCGCTTCGCCGATGGAGCTGTCAATGACGTGCGCGGCGCGTTGCCAGCGCGGTTCGGGCTGCGGCGTGCCGCTCAAAGCGGTTTGATAGAAAGCAAAATTTTCGTTCTCAGCCGCGTGGTGCAGAAACGGCGCGGCGCGGCGCAACAGGTGCCAGCGCAGATAAACCTGCCAGTCCGTCAGCGGGCGTCCTTTGACCAGTTTCTCCTCGGCTTGCAGAAATTCAGGCTGGCCGACGACGAGATGGCGGGTTTTGTCGAGCCGGCCGGCGCTCAGATACGGTTTCCACGGCAGCGCAGGGGTGAGCTGCTCCAGTTCCGCGACGCTAAATTTATGGTAGTTGGCGACAGGATCGCGCAGGTCCGCACGCGGTTTGCTGGCCTGCGCGAGGGCTGTTTCCAGGTCGAGAATCGTGGACGCATGAGCAGTGGCCGCACCCGCGGACTCTCCAAGCATTTTCAGCATGGTTGCGATGTGCGCGTGGTAGGCCTCGCGTTGTTTGGCGAACGTGTCTTTGAGGTAGTAATCGCGGTCCGGCAGGCCGAGGCCGCCCTGCGCGATGCGAAAGGCGTAAATCGAACTGTCTTTCGGATCGGGTTCGACCCGCGGGTTGAAAAACGCGCCGATGCCGCGCTCGTGAAAATCCGCGAGCAGCCGGAAAACGTCGTTCCCGGAACGAAGCCGCGCGATGCGTTCAAGATCGACGGCAATCGGCCTGAAAGCGAGTTGTTCAAGCCGGTTCGTATTCATGGCCGACGCGAAGAAGTCGCCGACCTCGCGTGTCGGGCTTTTGCGCGACGCATCGCTGTTGGTGGCGCACGATTCGAGGATGGAGCGGATCAATCGCCAGTTGCGCTCCTGCAGTTCATTGAAACCGCCCCAGCGCGATTTGTCCGGCGGCACCGGATTGTTTTTTAGCCAGTTGCCATCGGCGAAACGGTAGAAGTCCACCGCCGGCGACACCGAGCGGTCCAGGTAATCGAGGGAAAAACGCGGCACCTTCGGGGTGTCTTCGGCGAGCGCCGTGGCCAACGCTAACAACAGTCCGACGCAAAGAAGCGGAAACGAGCAAAACCCGATTCGGTCAATCATAATTCAAAAATTTCTGGCGGTCACACCGGCGGCATCCGCACTGGCATCAGCCGGAACTATACGGTGGAGCGAGACTCCGTCGAGCCCTGATGTCCAATGGAGGGGACGGTACCGAGTAGCGAGAAGGGCGCCGCGAAGCGCACTTTGGGATTGATTGCCCAAGAGCCCTTGCTAGGGTTTTTCCGCAATTTCCGGAGAAAATATGGCTGGCAAAGGCATCGGTTCGTGAATTGGCAGCAGGCAAGACGTTCAACAGAAAGGACATTCCATGAGCAATCACAGCAACAACAATTATCCCAGGCTTCACAATGCCATGTGGCCGGGACTCGTCGGCAAAGGCAGCCCCGGCGCCGAACCGTTCATCGACCTGGACACGATGCTCGATCTGACTGCGAAGGCCGAAGTGGACGGCATCAAGTTCGACGGCGTGGACATTTTCCTCTTCGACCCGCACATCAGCATCGACATCAGCGACGACGATCTGGAAAAGCTCGCCGACAAAATTCGCGCGAAAGGATTCGTCGTTGGCTCGGTGGTTGCGCCGGTCTGGCCGCCGACCGGTGGTGGCTCGGCCATGGGCAATGCTGAGGAGCGGAAAAAATTTGTCGGGCAGGTCCGCAAAGGGTGTCGAATTGCCGCGAAACTGAGAGAACTGGGCGTTCGTCCCGATGGGGTGGTTCGCATTGATTCCGCCTGCAGCCCCACCGACTGGCTCAAGGACCCGGAAGGGAACACCCGATTGGTGGCGCAAACTTTTCGCGAAGCCGCAGATATCGCCGAAGGTTTTGGTGAACGCCTTGCTGCCGAGGGCGAAATCTGCTGGGGCGGCATGCACAGTTGGCGTGAAATGGTGAAGTTGCTCGAGCTGACGGACCGGCCAAAGACCGTCGGGTTTCAGGCGGACATGGCGCACACGCTGCTCTACACGCTTGGGTACAACGCGCCGCAGGACGCGCTCCTTCCTTCAGACTGGGACTGGTCCGATCCGCACCGGCTGGATGCGGCGATGA
This sequence comes from Verrucomicrobiota bacterium, assembly GCA_003218935.1. Taxonomy (GTDB): domain Bacteria; phylum Verrucomicrobiota; class Verrucomicrobiia; order Limisphaerales; family AV2; genus AV2. The sequence continues at coordinate 12,584 of QHPA01000232.1, read as the reverse complement.
AGACGCTCACAGCGGTGCTTCGTCCCTGGACGATTGATTTCCACGTCGCGCAAAACGACGGCACGGTCAAGGGCTCCGGCACGCACGACAAGACGGGCCATCATTGCCTGCCTAACGACCCGAACGGCAAGCTGCGCATCACCCACCACGCGGGGTACTGGTTGCACGGTGAGGATGGCCGCCTGACCAAGGCGTTTCGTCACATCTGCTGGGATGGTTGCATGTTTCCGAACGAAGTGATGCTGAAACGGCAGACCTGGAACGACATTTTGTCGGCCATGATCGCCGTTCGTGATGCGCACGGCTGGCGCGAGATCGACGGCGCCGAAGTCACACGTCCGAAGGCGATGGAAACGGTCGTGATCACGAAAGCTGCAAAACAGGCAGCGAGGAAAACAGCCAAACCGGCAAAGGGAGCCGCTCGGAAAACCGTGACCAGGAAGGTCATGAAGGCGAAAGTAAAAAAAGTTGCGAAACGGCCTGTTAAGAAAACAGTGAAACTGAAGACCAGCAAGTCCGCCGGGAAAAAGGCCGTCAAAAAGGCCAGCCGGAGGAAATAGTTTCTGGGAGGGACGGCGTGTCGCCGTCCCTAATTATACATCATGAGTTTGGGACGTCGGCACGGCGTCCCTCCCGGTGCACAATCACGATTATGAAAAAACTGAATATCGGCATCATCGGTTACGGCTTCATGGGCCGCGCGCACTCGAACGCATATCGCAAGGTCAACCATTTCTTCGACCTCAAATACCAACCAATCCTCAAGGCCGTTTGCGCCCGAAACGCGGACAACGCAAAAGCGTTCGCAGAGAAATGGGGCTACGCGTCGGTTGAAACAGACTGGCGCAAATTGATCGAGCGCGAAGACGTTGACCTCATCGACATTTGCACGCCGAACAACACGCACGCCGAGATCGCCATCGCTGCGGCCAGGGCCGGCAAGATGATCCTGTGCGAGAAACCGCTCGCCTTCAACGCGGAGGAGGCGGAAAAGATGGTCGCCGCCGTCGAAAAGGCGAAGGTGGCGAACATGGTCTGGTACAATTATCGCCGGTGCCCGGCGGTCGTCCTGGCGAAGCAACTCATCGATGAAGGCAAGCTCGGCCGCATATTCCATTACCGCGCCAAGTTTTTGCAGGACTGGACGATCAGCCCGGACCTGCCACAGGGCGGCACCGCGCTGTGGCGGCTCGACGTGAAGGCCGCTGGCTCCGGTGTGACCGGCGATTTGCTGGCGCATTGCATCGACACGGCCATGTGGCTGAACGGCTCGATTGATTCGGTGAGCGCCATGACCGAGACGTTCATCAAAGAGCGCAAGCATCAACTGACCGGCAAGGTCGAGAAGGTTGGCATTGACGACGCCTGCGCTTTCCTGGCGCGATTCAGCAACGGTTCACTGTCGACGTTTGAATCGACCCGCTACGCCCGCGGCCACAAGGCACTCTACACCTTCGAGATCAACGGCGAGCACGCCTCGATCTTCTGGGACCTGCACGATTTGCATCGGTTGCAATACTTCGATCACCGCGACGAAGGCCGCGTTCGTGGCTGGCGCAATATTCACGTGAGCGACGGGGACCAGCCTTACATGAAGAACTGGTGGGTGCCCGGACTGCAGATCGGCTACGAACACAGCTTCGTTCACCAGGTCAGCGACTTCCTGGCGGGTCTGGCCGATGGCAAACCGGCCAGACCCGACTTCAAGGACGGTCTCGCCACCGATTACGTCACCGACGCCGTGCTCAAATCGGCCAGGACGGGCCAATGGGAAAAAGTGAAGAAGGCGATGTAACGTTGAACGGATTGCCGGCGCGGAATGATGCGAGTTGTTGCGCGCTCTTTTGGTTCGCGGACAAAGATGGGGACAAGCAAAACAAAGCTGATTGTCGGCATGATTGCCGTCGTGGCGTTCGTCGCAACGGCGCTGTTTTTGCTGACGCGCGGACCCGAAAGCGGAGCCGGCCTCGTTCAACGATTGCCGGACGGCTCGACGCTGGAACTTCGGACGACTGCCTTCACGACGAATTACACTTACCGTTACCAAGGCGGCAATCGTCTCCAACGATTTATTGCGCCGATCCTGCCGGATGCTCTGAAAAAGTGGCTGGTCCCGCAACAAACAGGAAGCGTGGGTTGGGATAACGGCGACACAAATTTATTCGTCATCACGGTAAATCGGAACCCCGCAGCAAATTGGTCATCGCAGGTGAGCAGACTGGTGGTGTTTGATGAACAAACCAATCTCTACGATGCCGCGTTGGGGGCAAGCACATTGGGCAATCCGAACGAGTACGTCCACGGATGGTGGATTCGTGCTTTCCCGCGACGAAGCAAAACACTGGGTTTGCGCTTTATTGGGGAAAACGCGAATCACTGGACGACTGCCGCCCAATTCAAAATCCCCAACCCAGCCTTTGCCGTTTATCCGCAGTGGACGCCGGAATCGCGGCCGATCACCAAGACCGACGACGATCTTTCGGTTACGCTGAATGAATTCCAGGCGGGGATGCCTATGCAACACGACGAGACGCGCGCCGACGAGAACAGCGTCGCGCGAAAGACACGAATCAGGTGCTCGTTTTCCCAGCGCGGCTTGGCCGTTGACAGCAATTGGCGGGTGCAAAAGCTGGTTATTTCGGATGCGACAGGCAATCGTTGGTTTCCTTGGCTCGATTTTGTTAAGCAGGATTTCGATTGGGTCACCAACGGCACTGTTGAGTTTTTCGGCGCACTCTGGCCGGGCGAAAATGCGTGGAAGCTCGAGGTTGAATGCGTCCGTATCGCAGGCTTCAGCGCGGATGAGCTTTGGGAAACGCCGCCGATTCAACTGCCGGCTCTCGGCCAGCTCACTGACTTGACCAACAACTGGCAGCACGACGGCGTGACGGTTCAGTTGGTCGCTCTGTCCAGCCCGAACACCGACCATCCCGGCCAGTTCAAGTGGATCGCCAAGTGGTGGGGCGAAGACAAAAGCAAGGTCTATTCTCTCGCGCTCAAAATCAGTCCGGAACTGAAAGGCCACCGCTTGACGGTGGTGCGGGCGGTGGATCAGGACGGACGCGAAGTGGAAATCGTCCAGCATGGAAGCCAGGACAACGCCGAGCAGGCCGTCTTTTTGAAACCTCCGCCGGAATCGCGGCAATTGAAGCTAACGTTCGCCCTCCAACGAAGCCGCTTTGTCCAATTCCTCGCGCGGCCCGATTTTTTCCGTGCCCAACGGGGACCGCGCGCGCCTCGCGTGCTGCCGTTGGCGGCCCGCTGACAGCTCGCATCCGTTACCGCTTCCGAAACTGATCTGCCACCTTCCACCGCGTCACCGAGTGTTTACCGGAAAGCGGAGAAGAGGAGCCAAATCTTTCAATGAATCTGACAATGTCCTTTGCTTTCGATTTCCGAAGGGGTAATCTGTCGTTGTCAAAACAATGAAACCCGTAACCAACATGCCCCACGTGGAGCGAACGGCGTTTCAAGTCACGACTCACGCCGAGGCGGAGCGCGAGGACCGTGTGTTCTGGTTTTCCCGGACACCGGTGGAACGGCTCCAGCACGTCGAAATGCTCCGCGAGTTGAACTATGGACCCGAAGTCATTAACCAAAGACTTCAAAGAGTTCTTGCGGTGCTTGAACGCCCGCGGCGTTGAGTATCTGGTGATCGGCGGTCACGCCGTGGCTTTCCACGGCTATCCGCGCGCGACGGCGGACCTGGACGTTTGGGTGGCCGTGAACTCGAAGAATGCCTCGCTGATTGTGGCCGCGCTGAAAGATTTCGGCTTCGATGTGCCTGAACTGAGTCCCGACCTGTTCCTGCGCGAGGACCGTGTCATCCGCATGGGCGTCGCGCCGAACCGGATCGAAATTCAAACCGGCATCGATGGCGTGAATTTTTCTGGGTGTTATGCGGAGCGTGTGGCAGCCACGCTCGATGGCGTTCTCGTCTCCTTCATTTCCCTTGCAAATCTCAAGATCAACAAGCGAGCCAGCGGGCGAAACAAAGACCTCGCGGACCTTGACCACCTCCCCTGATCGCGCCCGTCCGCCTGGTCTTCCCAGTCTTTAAGCCGGGCCGGATGCCTGGCTCTACGGCAGGCGAGACGCTGCGAGACGCCCGCCGCTACGCCGATAAACGAAGACAGGCTGGAAGCCTGGGCCACTCTGCGGTTGGCAGGGTGAGAACTTTTCCGCATTCTCTCAGCACGTGAATCGGGCTACGCCACAAGGCAACTGACCATGCTCCCCGCTTTCCTCGCGACCATTTTGTTTTCGCTTTCGGTTATTTTCGCCAGTCGCACGACGCGCATGCTCGGCGGAACGATAGCCAACTTTTACCGCTTGTGCGTCTCCACCGCCCTGCTGGCGATCTGGGCGCACGCGTTTGGCAAAGGCCTCGGGGGCGGCGCGTTCCAGGTGTTTTTTCTAAGCGGCTGCCTCGGGTTCGGCATCGGCGACCTGGCGCTTTATCAAGCCATTCCACGACTCGGACCGCGATTGACCATTTTGATGGGTCACTGCCTGGCCGCGCCGTTCGCGGCGCTGACGGAATGGTTGTGGATGGGCACGGCGCTGACCTTGCCGCAAATTGTCTCCGGCCTGGTGATCCTGATTGGCGTCGTGATCGCTTTGGCGCCGCGCGAACACCTGCACATTGAACCAAAGGCGCTGGCTCAAGGAATTGCTTTTGGGATCGTGGCCGCGTTGGGCCAGGGATTGGGGGCGGTGGTTACTCGCGGGGCATACGCACTGGTGAAGTTGAGCGGCCAGAGCATTGATGGCGGCACGGCGGCGTATCAAAGGATTCTGGGCGGCCTGCTTTTTGCAATCGTGCCGGCGCTCTGGATCATGAGAAAAAACCGGTTGAAAGATCAGCACCTCGTTTTCAACAGGGCCGTGGGCCCAGGTAACGGTTACAGGCGGCACGCCATCTGGCTTTGGGTGCTGCTCAACAGCCTGGCCGGCCCGACCATCGGCGTCGGCTGCTACCAGTGGGCTTTGGAGAACAATCCGAGCGGTGTGGTGCTGCCGATCGTCGCCACGACGCCCATCGCCGTGATTCCGTTTGCTTACTTGTTTGAAGGAGACCGGCCCGGACCGCGCTTCCTCCTGGGCGGGATCGTCGCGGTGGCGGGCGCGATTGCGCTGGCCATGTCACGCTAGGTGGTCAGCCGGAGATGGCTGCCGGTCTGGCGGGTGATTTGATAGCCGAGTTTCTTGAGCGCGCCGGCCAATTCAGCTCCGGAAATATTTCTTGGTAGTTTCATTCTACCAAAGGCGTGAAGTCAACGCGTTTAAGTGGGGACTTCTTCCCGGACAAAATGGAGTCGGATGACTTTGGGCGGTTGCCCCTCCTCAAAGTGGCATTTTCACTGCGTCACTACCCAAATCGCCCTTGCGTTCGTCTTCAAGAGCCAACACACTACAATAGCCATGTCCTCAAAGGACCGTAGTCCAGATACGGCGACAAGGTATGTGTTGATTACGCCGGCACGCAACGAGGTGGCGCATATCGGAATTACGATCGAGTCGGTGGTGAGTCAGACTGTACGCCCTCTGCGCTGGGTGATCTGCGTGAATGATTCGACGGATGGCACGGAAGCCATTGCACAGCTCCATGCCCAATCGCATTCGTTTATCACTGTTGCTGGCCTAACGATCGGCGGTCGTCGGTCCTTTAAGAACAAGGCGGTCGCGGTCGCAAAGGGCTTCGAGATACTAGCTGCGTTGGCATTCGATTTTGTTGGAGTGCTGGACGCCGATATTTCGGTGGGCGCCCACTACTTCGAGCAGATTCTGGCCAAGTTCGGCAGCCAACCGCGTCTTGGACTCGCTGCTGGACGCCATGTTGAATGGCATCGCAATCGATCGCGCCGAGTCCTGTCCCAACCGGAAGATATCGCTGTTGGAGGGAATCAATTCTTCCGGCGCGCCTGCTTTTCACAGATCCGAGGTTATCGACCACTGAGCTGGGGCGGCGTAGACACCTTGGCTGGCATCATGGCACGGATGCACGGCTGGGAGACGCAGACTTTTCCTGACATAGAATACTCTCATCGGCGAGAAATGGGCACCGAGGGCGTAGCCAACATTCTCCAAACGCGCTGGCTCAACGGTGTCCGTGACCAGAAGCTTGGGATGGATCCGTTCTTCGCCGTGCTAAAAGCCGTCCGTCGCCTGTTGGAATCACCGCTCATTCTTGGTAATAGTGCCTGGCTCCTTGGCTACGTCTGCGGGTATGCGCTTACTGACGATCTGGAGGTTCCGGTCGTTTGCCGGAAGTTCCATCGTGCTGAGCAGATGCAGCGGCTACGCCGACTGTTTTGAGGGAACGGTTCAACATGATGGACGGAATAGGACATGGAATGGGTGTCTTGCTTGTGTTGAACAAGTCATACGTCCAAGACCCGCGGGCGCAACGCGAGGTAAGCGCGCTGGTCGAGGCAGGTTACAGGACTGAGGTGTTTTGCTTTGCGGATTCGGCGTTTCCGAGTCCCGAACTGCCCGGGGTGATCTTTCACGTATTCCCTGTTACACGGTGCAGATCCACTCTGCTACGCTATGCCTGTGAGTATGCGGCTTACGCAATTTGGGTGTCTCTGCTCGCAATTGCGCTGCGGGTGCGGCGGCGCTATCACCTCATGCAAGTGTTTCTCGCACCGGAAGCGCTCTTTCTCGTGTGTATCCTGCCGAAGCTGACAGGGGTGCGCGTGGTGACCGACTGGATGGATCTTGGCTCGGAGTTATATGCATCAAAGTTCACCGGTCCGCTCACGTTTTTCGTGTTGTGGCTGAACCGTCGACTTGAATCTATCATCGTGCGTTTGTCTGATCTGATCATTTTCCCAAATGAAGGATTCAGAGAAGCCCTGTTATCCCGAAAGCTAGTGGTCTCCCGATACTGCATCGTTCTGAATGCGGCCGACAACAGAGCGTTTGATCCCATCGCCTTCCATTGTGCCCATGCCGCAGAAACCACACGATGCCGCGTCCTCTTTTCCGGGACGCTTTCCAGACGCAACGGCGTTAGCACGCTCCTAAGAGCTTTCTCTCTGGCGAGTGTTTCAGTGCCCGATTTAACCCTCACGATCCTCGGTGAGGCAGTAGAACCATTCGCCTCGAACTTGCTGAGTCAGTTGGTGTTTGACCCGCGGATCCAGATAGTCGGCCGAGTTGCTCACGAGCGGGTTCGCGAGTACATTGATGCAGCCGACATCGGAGTAATCCCAACAAGCAACACCCCATTGACGCGGGTGAATTTGCCGACACGAATATTTGAATTCGGGGCCGCGCGAAAACCGGTGATTTGTTCGGAACTTCCAGGAGTGCAGCAGTATTTCTCGTCTTCTGAGTTGGCGTTCTGCCCTCCCGATGACGCGATGGCATTGGCAGGAGCCATCTGCGAACTAGCCCGGGACCGCGAGCGCCGCAGATCCCTGGGAGAGTCGTTGCACGCACGGTGTCAGCAACTGTCCTGGGAATCGGCGAAACACTTCTACCTCCAGTCACTCCAAGAAGTTTTTCATGCGAATCCAAAAATGCACGATCACCAGGAAAGGTAATCTAGGTTGGCAGGACGAAGGGTCAATTTAGTATATCGCTTTGCCATTCTCCCATCACTAGCCTGCTAGTGGGCCTAGAGGGTCTTCGCCGCAATGCAAGCCAAAACTTGCGGAAAGGCGCGGGAAAATCTTTCGTCGGAAGCATTTTCCGTCTGGCACTCGCGCGAGGTGCGGCGTAACATCGCGCGAGATGTGGGAAAGAACTTTTGGTCTTGTTCCGCTTTGCTGGCGTAATGAATAGCAAGACAAACCAGCACACAGTCGCGCAGGACACCGTCGAGGAATTGCTCGGCGACATTGCGCCGCTGACACAACAAATCGGTTCGGCGGAAGGGCTGGTGGCGCTCAGTGCAGGGGCGGCATCGCATAAATTTCGGCGCGTCACGGACTTGGCGTCCTTGAGCCGCTTTCTGCGCGATTACCAGTCGCAAATCCTGGTCCCACTGGAGTTGCCTGCCATCTGCCGGGCCCACGGACACACGAGCCGCTATGAGATTCGCGAATTGATCGAGCTCGACCGGCAACTTGCGAACGAACCGTTGCTCCAGAGCTTTGCCACGGCCAGCCAGCGCGTGGGGAAAACGCAGCTCAAACGGTTGCGCCAGTTGCGCGACCAGCGGCTGGTGCAGCGTTATCTGCGCGCCGTGCAGACCGGCGAAGCGCACGCCTGGCACACGGTGGTTTACGGTTTGATTCTCTCGGTTTACTCGCTGCCGCTGCGGCAGGGTTTGTTAAGCTACGCGCAGCGGACGACGCGCGGCTTCGTCAGTTCCGCAGCGAATCGGTTGCGACTGGCCGAGACCGAGTGTCAGATTTTAGTGAGCGAAGTCTGTGCCGGTTTTCCCGCAGCGGCGAACAGTTTGCTGATGGCGGCCGCCGGTCTGAGGCCGCTGATCGGGTGACGGCAAAATTCTTCGCCGGCCAACTTTTCTCTGGCCAACGCCGCTCTGGCTCTTCAGTAATAGGGAACACTTTGTTCCCATGATGAATTCCATTGACGCCAACCCGTACTTTGAAACGGGCGACTGGCTGGTCATAGCCGTTTATCTGGTTGGAATCGTCGGGCTTGGTTTGTGGTTTGGCAAGGACCAGAAAAGCACCCGCGACTATTTTCTCGGCAGCAGGAACATTCCGTGGTGGGGCATCGGTTTTTCCATCGTCGCCGCGGAGACCAGCGCGTTGACGATCATCGGTGTGCCCGCCATCGCTTACGGCAACAATCTCACCTTCATCCAGATGATTATCGGCTATATCATCGCGAGGATCATTCTGGCCGTCCTGCTGGTGCCGCACTACTTCAGCGGTGAAATTTATTCGCCGTATCAACTCTTCGCGAATGCGTTTGGCCCGGCCGTTCGAAAAACGGCGGCGGGCTTTTTTCTCGTCAGCGAAACGATCGCCGGCGGCTTTCGGGTATATGTTGCCTGCATCCCGATTCAACTGATGTTTGGAATCAAAATTATTCCGGCCATCGCGCTCTTCGTTTTCCTCTCCCTTCTGTACACCTACTTCGGCGGCGTGAAGGCGGTCATCTGGACCGACGCCGTGCAATTCCTGCTGTTCATGGCCGGCGGCATTTTCACGCTGCTTTATATCCCGCAACAATTCGACGGCGGCTTTCCGGAGGTCTTCTCTCGCGCGGCCCACGATGGCAAACTGGTCTGGTTGAACACGAAATTCTCCTGGGCACTCGCTTCGGACGGCGGGTTCAATCTCTGGATGGGGATCATCGGCGGCACGGTGATGGTGATGTCATCGCATGGCGCGGAACAACTCATCGTGCAGCGCGTGCTGGCCTGCAAAACGGTGGTGGATGCCCGGAAAGCGCTGGTTCTGAGCGCCGTCATCATCCTCCCGCTGTTCCTGGTCTTCCTCCTGGTCGGCGCAATGCTCTGGGTTTATTACCGGCAACTGCCGATGGCGATCCCGATTCCCGAACCGCGTCCCGGCGTCAAGCCAAACGATTACGTTTATCCGATTTTCATGCTCACGGCTGTGCCGAATATCCTTAAAGGCTTTCTGATCGTGGCCATACTCTCCGCCGCGATGTCGTCGGCCAGTTCGGCGCTCACTTCGCTCGCTTCGGTTTCCACGATGGATTTTCTGAAGGGGCTTGGAGGAAAGGAGCGCGCGGAAGAGTTCTACCTGCGGTTAAGCAGGTATTCGACTGCCTGGTGGGGTCTGCTGCTCTCGCTGGTGGCCTTCGCCGCGAGCCAGAGAGTGAATTTCGTTCTGAACGCCGCTTTTTCGCTGCGCGGCCTCACCAGCGGCGCGTTGCTCGGCGGTTTGTTGCTCGCGGTGGTTTGGAAAAAAGGACGCGCGCTTCCCGTCGTATTCGGCATGGTCACCTCGCTGGCGGTGATGACCTGCATCACTGCATTCTGGAAAACCCTGATCGGCTGGCCCTGGTACACGCTGATTGGAACCGCTGTGACAGCACCTCCCCGTGAAGTAAACTGGTGCCGCGTTGGTAACGGGTTGCTTTGATTCAGACGGGTGCGCCCAGCGTCCCTGCGAGCTGAAACGTCCAAGGCTTTTCGATTCGATCGTGGCTCGCCAGTAGTCTCGCCACGCCAAAGTAACCCGTACCGCCGCGTTCCTTGACTTGGTTTTGGCCGTTCGTTACGGTTTGGTTCCATGAACCGTTGGTCAGTTCGCCTCGCTTGCATTGTTGTCTGCGTTCTGGCGTTTCCTTTTACCTGCCCGGCGCCGCTCGTTTATCGTCCGGGCGAAGGCTGGGTTTATGAACCAGTCGGCGGGGGCAAGTGGATTCGGACCCGAGCCCAAGACCAGCTCGAAGTCGCACAAACCGCCTTTGACAAAAAGGATTACTCGACCGCCTTCAAAGCCGCGCGGCGCACCATCAAAGTCTGGCGGCTCTCTGATTACGCTCCGAAGGCGCAATACCTTTTGGGACGCTGCTACGAGGCCGAGCATCAGGATGAGCGCGCCTTCAGGGAATATCAAAGGCTTCTCGAAAAATACCCCAAGGTCGAAAACTACCAGGAAGTGCTCACGCGCCAATTTGAAATTGCCAATCGCTTTCTGGCCGGCCAATGGTTCAGGCTGTGGGGCTACATCCCGTTCTTTCCGTCCATGGACCGGACGGCCGGCATGTATGAAAAGTTGATCAAAAACGGGCCGTTCAGCGAAGTCGCGCCACAAGCCCAGATGAACATCGGCGCCGCGCGCGAAAAGCAGGTGAGTTTCTTCAACCGCGTGGATCCGTTTCACGAAGCGGTGAAGGCGTACGAGACAGCCGCTGACCGTTACCGCGAAAACAAAACGGTGGCTGCCGAAGCCCTCTTCAAGGCGGGGCACGCTTACTACAAACAGGCGCAAAAGGCCGAATACGACCAAAGCGTCGCCGGCCAGGCCATCGCCACGTTCAGTGATTTCATGGTTTTGTATCCGGGAGACTCACGCGCCCAGGAGGCGCAGAAAATGATCGGTGAGCTCAAGACCGAACAGGCGCGCGGCAGTTTCGAGATCGCGCGCTTCTACGAAAAAAAGAGACGCTGGGACGGCGCGCGCACTTATTACAACGATGTCGTGAACATTTTGCGGACCGAGCCCGGTTCACCTTACGCGGAAGCGGCCAAAAAACGCATTGACGCCATCAATAAACGGGCCGAGACACGAACCGCCCGGAAATAACATGCGTTCGCTCTCCGTGAACCTCCCTTTCGTCCTCGTCCTCGATTCGTCCTTTTGGTTTCGAGGACGAGGACGAGAACGATTGGGTTCATGGCCCCAGCGCGCGCTTGCGAAATCGTGGGAACCGCCCATGAACCGGAGTGCCGCCCTCCCTCCGGAAATCCTGGGCCGGTCCTGCTGGAACAGTCGGCCTTGCTTGTTCCTTGTCGCGGGTCTGGCGCTGGGACTGTGCGGCTGCGCCGGCTACCGGCTCGGCCCCGCAAATCCCGGATTGACGCGCGGTAAAACGGTCCAGGTGAATTTTTTTGGGAACAGAACGCTGGAACCACGCCTGGTCGAGGCCGTCAATCACGCGCTGCGCAAGAGCCTGCAACAGGACGGCACTTACAAACTCAACACGCGCGGCGACGGGGACATTATTGTGAATGGGGCCATCTTGAGATACGAACGGCAGGGCGTTTCTTTCCAGCCGAACGACATCCTCACCGTGCGCGACTACCAGGTGACGTTGATGGTGAAATTCACCGCTACGGAACGCGCCACCGGTAAAGTGGTCCTGGACCGCGAAGTAACCGGCCGCACGACCGTGCGCGTCGGTTCTGATTTGCCGAGCGCCGAGCGGCAGGCGCTCCCGCTGCTCGCGGATGACCTGGCGCGGAATGCTACGACGCTGCTCGTCGAAGGAACCTGGTGATAACGCGATGTCCATCCCGGCCGCTTGTGCTCCCCAACGTTTCCGCGGGCAAGACCGTTCGTGCGATGACTCCGGTCGTCGGATTTTTTTTGAGTTTTTTGTGGTGTTCAGCCGGCGACTGGCCGCAGTGGCATGGCCCGACGCGGGATTGTCATCTTCCCAGCAACGAGCCAGTGATCTCGTTGCCGAATGACCTCAAACCGGTTTGGAAAATCTCCATCGGCGGCGGGTTTTCCTCGCCCGTCGTCGCCGGCGGCAAACTGGTCTATCTCGATGAGAACGGCCGGCAGGAGGTCGCTCATCTGATCGACGTGAAGACTGGAAAAGAGATTTGGAATGTTCCGGTGGCGGACCGCTACGAAGACGAATGGGGCGCCGGACCGCGCAGCACGCCGTTCATCGATGGCGACCGCGTTTACGTTCAGTCGTGCAACGGCGAGTTTCGCTGCCTTGGCCTCGCCGACGGCAAAGTGATTTGGGGAACGAGCTTCGAAAAGGATTTCGGCGTCAAATTTCTCGGCTCCAAAGCCAACTCCGGCACCGCGACGCGCCGCGGCAACAACGGGTCCGGTGTCGTGGAGGGCGACGCGGTGGTTGTCCCCGTCGGCAGCACCGACGGCGCGACGCTGGTCAGTTTCGACAAGCGGACCGGCAAAGTGCTCTGGAAATCCGGCGACGAC
>QHPA01000458.1 GCA_003218935.1 Verrucomicrobiota bacterium | reverse complement strand
GGCAGCGCGATGATTCAGGACGAGTCCGGGCACGGGATAAATCGGCGAGCTGTTGTTGCCCGCGAGCACAATCGGTTCACCCCAATCGGTGAAGACAAAGCCCCACGGATTCTGCGGCTCATGCTCGGAACCGTAAAAGCCCTCCAGTTTCAGCCGGCGCGGCCACAAGCGCCAGAGGCCCGCTTGTTCAAGCCGCGCAATGCCCCAGGGCGTCTCGACGTGCGAACGGATGTGCAGCCCCTGCGAAAACCATAATTCGCCGCCAGGACCGAAGAGAAATGAATTGATGTTCTGATGATTGTCGCCGGTGCCAAACCCGCGCAACACCACGCGTCGCTCGTCCGCTTTTTCATCGCCGTTGGTATCCTTCAAGAACAGCAGTTCGGTGCCGTGGCCGACGTACGCGCCACCATCGCCCAGTTCGATCCCGGTTGGAATCATCAGGCCGTCGGCAAAGACCGTGGTCCTGTCGCACCGCCCGTCGCCATCGGTGTCTTCGAGGATGAGCACTTTGTCGTTCGGCACCTGTCCCGGTTCGATCTGCGGATAGACCGTGCTGCCGATGACCCACAGTCGCCCACGCGCGTCGAAGCGAATCTGGATCGGTTTCACGACACCGTGTTGTTCCGAGGCGAAGAGATTCACCTCGAAGCCGTCGGCGACCTGGAAGGAGGCCAGTTCGGCGGCGGGATCCTCCGGGTCGGCGGCGAGGGCCGAAATGCCAAACACCAAACACCAAACACCAAAGAAACTCCAAATCCAAAACTTGAACATGCGGTTTGATGACGTCACATGCCGAAAGGACGGACGATGCTTGGGACGTTGGGCTTGGAATTTCTTTGGAACCTGGAGTTTGAAATTTGGAGCTTTCATCGCGGACATTCTCTGGCTAGTTCCGCGATTTCCCTTTCTTTCGCCTCAATCAACGGCGCGAACTCCTCCATCTCCTTCGGAAACCAGCGGATGTTCGGGCTGCGATGATCGCGGCTGCTCGGCTGTTCGGTGCGGTCGCCGCCCAGGAACGCCCAATTCTGCGGACGCCAGTAATTGAACCAAAGGCGGTTTTTCGCTACGACAGCCTGGCGGAGGCGCTCGAACGCGGCGTTGGGCCAAACGCCGTTCTCGTCCGGCACGCCGGCACGGTCGGCGAGTTCACCGAAGCCGAGTTGTCGCGCGAAAGCGCGCGCGACAAATGCGTGACCACGCGGCGTAAGCTGAAGGCCATTGTCGGTCAGGCGCGGTTCGCGATGGGAAGCGCCGCCGAGGTCGGCGAACACATCCACCAGCGGCAGGTTGCGTTGACGCGCAATGCGGCGGATGGCCTCCGCGTATTCGGCGAGGTCGGAATTGCGCAAGGAAAGATCGGGCAGCAAACCGGTGCCTTTCTCGAACGGCGGCGGGGTGGCCAACACGATTCGAGGTGTCTGCCGTGTACATTCGTCGAGGAGCTTCTGGTAATCGTTAACGAAAACGGGCAACCCGCTGCGCCCACTCATCGCCTCGGTGCGGCCGAATTGAAGCACGATCACAGAAACTCCTGCCCGGCGAAGGTGCTCCTTGAGGGGCGGAAAGCCGACGTCGCGCGGCTGGGCATGAACCGTGTCACCTTCCCAGCCGAAGTTCCGGAAACGCGCCTTGAGTCCGGGGTACGTGGCGGTGAGCAACGCCTCCAGGTGGCCGGTGTGTTGCGCCACCTCAACGTCGGCCCCGCCCACGAACGCAACAACATCGACCGGTTCCAAAATGAAACGCCCGTCAGGAAACGGCTCGCGCCGCACTTGCGCTTGCTTGCTTGACGAATGGGACCGGTCCTGCGGGCTAAGGAGGTCGGCGGCAGACGCCGAACCTGCTCCCGTGAGCCAGCAGACGCAGACGAGTTGGATGAAACGTCCGCTCCGCGTCGCCATGGGTCGCGCCGGATGCCGGGGCATGCGCTGCATTCTACGCATCCCGCGCCTTTACTAAAAGCGTTTTGGTGGCGAAATCGGCTCGATTGTCAGAGCATGTCTGTCGCGGCATCAGTGCTGCTATCTGCTGCGTATGTTTATTCTAGTTGTAAATTCAGCTACCAGGCGCCGCGCCAGGATGGAGACCCGAATCCTGAGCAAGGTGTTGCATCTGGCTTGTTTCCATGGCTGGTGTCCCGAACGCCTGGACGCGCCTCCACCGTTGGGCGCCTGGGAGACCGAGATCGTGATGCCCTATGTT
>QHPA01000457.1 GCA_003218935.1 Verrucomicrobiota bacterium | reverse complement strand
CCGAGATTCCATGACCGGAAAACAGGTGAAAAACTGGCAGAAATGCCCGTTTACTACCGCCCGTTAATGTTAACGGCGGCTTCCAAGGCCAAAATGTAGGAATTGGTCCCAAAGCCGGTGATTTGCCCGACACAAACCGGGGCGATCAGTGATTTTTGCCGGAACCTCTCCCGTGCGTGGACGTTCGACAAATGCACTTCGATGGTGGGGATGCCGACGGCTGCGATGGCGTCGCGCAACGCAATGCTGGTATGGGTGTACGCTGCGGCATTCAAAACGATCACGTCGAACTTGCCCCTCGCCTCCTGAATCCAGCTCACCAGTTCGCCTTCCAAATTACTCTGCCTGAATTCAATCTTTGAGCGGAGGTTGGTCGCTCGCTTCCGCACCTCAGCTTCAATCTCCGCCAAAGTCGTCCGGCCGTAAACTTCCTGCTCGCGCCGGCCGAGCAGATTCAAGTTTGGCCCGTTGAGAAAAAGAATCTTCATTGAGGCGGGGAGGCTAGTGCGTCAACCTGGCGTTGTCGATTTCAATTCGACTCCCAACAGCCAGCCAAAAAAAAGAAAGGCCGGCCATGCCAGGGCCGGGATGTAAAGGCCGAATTCAACGACGCCTTGAATCGACCACCCTAACAAGCCAAGCCATACACAGAACTGGACCGGATCGGGATTGGATTTGCGATACAGAAACGTCAACGAGCCGATGATGAAGGATGAAAAAGCCAAAAACCCGATCACACCGGAGTCGGAGGCCTGTTCCAGGAAATTGTTGTGAACCAGCCTGGTCATTTCCGATTGCGGCGCCTTGATTTGTTTGTATGGAATGGAAAATGTTCCTGGTCCGGTCCCAAAAACCGGATGCGCCCTGGTGATTTGCCAGGCTGCTCGCCAGTAATCGAACCGGGCGGTGACGCTCGTTGCGCCGCGCCGAAAATAATCGGAATACTTCACCAGGAAGCCAGCCAGTCCAGCTATCAAAGCCACTGCGACAATCGCCAGTTTGACCTGCCGATTGAGCGGCAACCGGACCACAGCCACCAGGCCAAGCGCCAAGAGGATTATCCAGCCCGACTTGGAGCCAGACCAATATAGACAAGCCAAACCCGCATAACCGAGCAGTCCGACCAGCACGCCGCGGGATATGTTCGCCAGCCGCGCGGTCATCCTGAACACCCGGCCCAGCAACATTGGCAGGAACAGAAGAATGGCTCCAGCCAGCGCGTTCGGATAAACCAGCGTGGAAAAGATGCGAGTACTGGCGACACGTTTGAGGTATTCCGGCGACAACTGACGCCAGTCAGGCTGCTGGTAGATCATTTGCAGGGTTGATTCCAGTCCCCCGAAATGCTGACCAAAACCCATCCAAAGCATCCAGACGAACCCGGCCAGAAGCAGCATCCAGAACCAGGTCATCTGTTCGACCCGGCTCAGCGCGACCAAACCGACATAAAAACAAACGATGCAGGCGGCGAAATGCAGCATCGTTGCTCTCAGCGGCAGAATGACCAGCGAGCGCGGCGCGGCAACGCTGCAGCGGATGAGGGTTGCGCCGGCGATCGCCAAACCGGCCACCATCCAGTAGCCCCACCCGACCGGCCAGGAGTTGAAGACCCACTCCCAGAATCCGTCCGGAGGTTCGATGAGTTGGTCCAGGATAACCGGATTGCCAAATTTGAGGAGCGACAAACCGAGCCATGCGCCCGTGAAGCCGGCAAACATTTTTGGCCAGGCGCCTTTCTTTGACGTTTGGGCTGAAGATTTTGCTGGCACGGGAAAGTCGCGTTACCAAGCCGTCGCTGTTTGCGGCTATTGCCGCTCAATGAGCCGAGGCGCCTCCGCTCACGAGATGGTGTTCACAATTTCAACTTCAACAGGCCGACTTCCAGGGCGAGCGTTTCCTGAACGTTGGTATGGAGCAGCCGTTGGGTCTGTTCCAGCACTTGAAGGTTCTGCCGGGCCTCCTTCGGAGAGATTCTTTTCGCCACGGCGGCCGCGGTTTTCCTCAATTGCGGAAAACTGAGCAGGTCGGCAGGCACGGCCAATGTTTGCAGCCACACGTCGCGAAACCACCATTGCAGGCCGGCGAGCAAACCAGTCCGGCGCCGACGGTACTCCGCCTCGATGGCAGCCGACAGCTCCTCTTCCCATTTTTCGCGCAGCCTGGGATCAACCTCCTCGTAACGCTCCAGCGGCGAGCGTGAGGCGAGCGTCTTCTCAATCTCAGTTTTGGTCTGGACGAGGTGCGCCATCAAGGTTCCGAGCAGACCATATCGGCTTAACAATCCCTTCGGTTCACTCGAGGCAGCTTCGCCGAAGGCCGCCAGCCAACCCATCTGCGCCTCGTCGAACCTCAATCCGCTTTCGCCGGCAAAATTCAACCGCAGACACCGCGAGAGTATCGTTTCCAAAACGCGTTGTGGCTCGGTCGAAAGCAGGATGAGCACCGAACGCGGAGGTGGTTCTTCCAGTGTTTTCAAAAACGCATTGGCCGCCTGGACGTTCAGACGGTCGGCACCGACGATGACAGCCACTTTAAATTGCGCCTCGGTTGGCTTGAGATGCACTTGCTCCATCAGGTCGCGCATCTGGTCGATAGTGATGATTCGCAGCTTCGATTCCGGCCGCACCCGGTGGACATCGGGATGGAGCATTTCACCGACCCTGAGACAACTGGAGCAGCGGTCGCAACTGTCGAGCGCGTTGCCGGAATCGCTTTTTCGCGGCTGATGGCAGTTCAGCGTTTTGGCCAGCGTCTGTGCCATTGCCTCCAACTCATCGACGTCACCGCCGGTAAAAAGGTAAGCGTGCCCCAACCGGTCTCGGTCCAGACTGCGCTGCAACAGTTGAACGACCTGCTGTTGTTCGGGAAAATCGGCGAACGACATGGTTGCGTTATAGCTGAGCGACCGAACCAAGTCACACGGAAATTCGGTCGTGTCTTAATTGGGTTGTAGCGGCGGTCTGTGACCGCCGAAAACGGCGCTCATAGAGCGCCGCTACAGTTTTAGATTTGAGATTAAGACACTACCGGAAGTTCGGTGATGGTCTGGTCACAGCGGCAGGGTAATGCCGATCGTCGTGCCGCGGCCGGGATTGGATTTGATCTCAATTCGGGCGCGATGCGCTTCGCAGATGCGGGCCACGATGGCCAGGCCCAACCCGCTTCCCTTTCGCTTGGTTGTTTGGATCAGAGAGGTGAAAGCCCGCGCGCGTTGTTCCTTCGTCATGCCGTGACCGGTGTCTTTGAACTCGACAACCACGTGGGTGGGTTTGCCGCTGCCTTCGGAGGCGGACCAGGCGCGCGAAACGATTGTCAGTTGGCCGCCGTTCGGCATGGCTTCCACCGCGTTGAGGATGAGATTGAGGAAGGCTTGCTCCAATTGCGTCGGGTCCGCCATGACGGGCGGCAGCTCCGGTTCGAGCTTGCGGGCGAGTTGAATGTTTTGCTGGGTGAGCTTGTGCCGCGTCAGCAGGCCAAGCTCTTCGATCAACTCGTTCAAACTGACGGGCACAAACTCCGGCTCCGCCGTTCGGGCAAAGTCGAGGATTTGTTCCACGATTTTATTCAGGTGCTCCATCTTCTCTCTCATCATTTCCGCATCCCTGGCCCGCGGGTCGCCCTTCGGAAACTTCAAATCGAGCGAGTGGTAGAGCATTTTCATTACCGTCAACGGATTGCGGATTTCGTGCGCGACCTCGGCCGCGAGCAGACCGAGCGCGGAGAGCTTTTCGTTCTGGCGCATCTGCTCCTCAACATCGACAATCCGCTCGTAGAGCCGCGCCTTTTCGATAGCGATGGCGGACAAATCGGCGAGCGCGAAAAGAATGCGGATCTCTTCATTGGAAAAGACGTGCGGCTTGCCGGTATAGACGCTCAGCGCGCCGATGGCCTGTCCGCCGAAGACCAGCGGCACGCTCACCAATGAAATCAATCCTTCGCGCCGGGCAATTTCGACGTTTTGATAGCGACTGGAAGTCTGCACGTTTTCGACCTGGATCGGTTTTTTGCGGCGCAGGACAATGCCGAGCAGGCTCTCGGCAACGCTGAGCCGCGGTTTGTTGAGATAACTCTCGCCGGCGCCGCAGCTCGCGCGCAAGTCGAGCCATTCGCGACTGTCGTCGAGCAAGAGCACGGAGGACATTTTGCCCGTCATCAACTGGCAGGCCTCGCGCGTGATGATTTTGAGCGCATCATCGAGGTTAAGCGTGG
>QHPA01000231.1:13910-15673 GCA_003218935.1 Verrucomicrobiota bacterium | reverse complement strand
AATATCTTCCGATGACGTTGGTGCGCGAAAAATCGCCCCAGGCGCGTCCGTCATAGCTGTCCAGTGTGTTGTCGCCCATCACCAGGTAGTGATTCGGGCGGACAGTGCGGACGGTCGATTCGTCGGGAAACAGCGGCGCGATGGCCGCCTCCGTCAACTGTCGTGCGACAAACCCATTCACGTGGCCGGAATATTGATTTGGCCGGGGCGCTTGCCTTGGATCGAACGAATAAACATTTTCAAAATGTGGCGTCGTGTGGTCGAGCCGCCGTTCATTGATGATTAAGTGCCTGTCGTTGGCGATTCGGACCCGTTCGCCGCCCAGCGCCACCAGGCGCTTGATGTAGAACTGGTCTTGCGGCATGGCCGGCTGACCCGTTGTCGGACTGGTGATTCCTTTGGTTTCGAAGACGATGATTTCGCCGCGCCTCGGTCGGCGAAAATTGTAAGTCAGGCGATCAACAAAAAGATGGTCGCCGTTGATCAGTTTGAGTTTGATGATGTCATCGCCCCGGTGGTAAAGATGGTGCGGCTGCACCCCAGCCCGCTCAAGCAGGTGATCCACGGAAGACCAGACAGCATACCATTCGCTTCCGATTTTGACGCGCTGGCGGCTGAGGAAGGGAAAGATTGTTTTCGGCGGTTCGAATGCTTCAAACATCCCCTCTGCTTTCGCCACCTTGTGGATGTAGGATGTGCCGTGCCATATCAAATCAATGACTCGCCTCAACCCTGTGGGAAATGTGGCTGCTGCCTCATTCAGCAGGTTTTCAGAAATGATGCCGTAGAGCGTCGGCTGCATCGAGCCGGTCGGAATCTTGAACGGTTTCAGAAAGAAAGTATGGATAGCCACCGCGACCGCCACAGCCACCAGAATAACCTCCGTGTTTTCTCTCAGTGACGCGTGCGGGTAAGGTTGAGTCCATTTGGCGGTCGTTCTTTCCAGGTCGGCCATTCGTTCCTTGAGAAGCTTTCCGTTGAGGTTGGAAGCAATGGCTGCGCGCACGGCGGCAATCGCCGCGGCAACCTTTTCGACCGCTGGCGTGCTGAGCAGGTCGCGTTGCGCGTTGACGATTCTCTGAGCATGCTTGTGAAGGTTGCTCGCCTGCCGGACGGTGGGCGAAAGGAGCCAGCGGAGAATCATTTCTCCCTTCCATTTACGGGTAACTCCACCCGAAGCGGCTGGGGATATTGTCTGTTCCGCCGATCGGCCAAAACACAAAGCTCGACTTGCCGACGACTTCCTCCCGTGGAACGTAGCCCCAGGTGCGTCCGTCGCTGCTGCTCATGGTGTTGTCGCCCAGGGCAAGGTAATGCTTCCTGGGGACAACGCGCACTGTTTCCTCATCCGGGAACAAAGGCGCGATGGTCGTGTCCGTCAGATTTCTGGCAACAAACCCGTTCACGTGGCCGGAATAATGGTCTCTTTCCGGATCCCGTTTCGGGTCGAAGCCGTAAACATTTTCAAAACCGGGAGCCGAAGCTTCCAGACGTTGGCCGTTGATATAGACGTGCCGGTCATTGCCGATGCGCACCTGTTCGCCCCCCAACGCTACCAGACGTTTGATGTAATGCGTCTCCTGGATCAAGCCGGGCATGTGATCAGAATAAAAAACAATGATCTCCCCACGGCGAGGCCGGCGCAAGTTATAGGTGAAGCGGTTAACAAACAGGTGGTCGCCGCTGTTCTTCCTGAGTTTGAGGATGTCCTCTCCGGCATGAATCCTCTGGCCGTAATGGAGCTCCGCATATTCCTCCAGCTT
>QHPA01000231.1:0-13856 GCA_003218935.1 Verrucomicrobiota bacterium | reverse complement strand
TGACCCGAGTCAGCCCGTGCGGGATTTCAACCCCCACGTTGCCCTTCAGGTTCTCGTACGTGATCCCCCACAACGTCGGCTGGGCGGAACCCGACGGAATGGCCATCGGCTGAAAAAAGAAAGTGCGCAGCGCCAGCACTACCGCGCCCGTCACCAGAAACACTTCGACGTTCTCGCGAATGGAGGCGCTCGGATACGGCTTCAGATTTTCATTCGCAACCTTTTCGAGGTTCTTCATCCACTTCTCGATGCCGTCGAGCTTTTCACCGGCGGCAATCGCGTCTCTCAATTCTCGCGCCGCCTTGGAAATTTCCTGAATTTCCTCCGGCCTCAGCAAATCGCGCTGCGCATGGATGATTCTGCGGACCTGCCGGCACATATCGACGGCCTGCCGCACCTTTTTTGAAAGAAACCAGCGAAGAATCATTGCTGTCCGTTCCTGTTCATGAGTTCACGCCTTTAACACTTCGATGAAGGCTTCCTGCGGAATGTGCACCGAGCCGACGGCTTTCATCCGTTTTTTCCCTTCTTTTTGTTTTTCGAGCAGCTTGCGTTTGCGGCTGATGTCGCCACCATAGCATTTTGCAGTCACGTCCTTGCGCAAGGCGCTGACCGTTTCGCGAGCGATGAATTTTCCACCGATGGCTGCCTGGATGATTACTTGAAATTGTTGCCTGGGGATGACTTCCTTGAGCTTCGCGGCCAACGCCCGTCCCCTGCCCTCGGCTTTGCTCCGGTGAACGATGCAGGAGAAGGCGTCCACCGGCTCGCCGTTGACCAGCAGGTCGAGCTTGACCATATCCGACTCCTGATAACCGTCGTGCTCGTAATCCATCGAGCCGTAGCCGCGGCTGATGCTTTTGATCCGATCGTGGAAATCAATCAGAATTTCATTCAATGGAATGCCGGCGGTCAACATCACGCGGCGCGTGTCCAGTGTTTCCGTATGCCGCACCGTGCCGCGCTTTTCCGAAATTAACGCCATCATGTCGCCGATGTTTTCGTTCGGGGAAATCACGAACGCCTTGACCATCGGCTCCTCGATCTTCTCAATGAAATTGGGTTCCGGCAGATAGGCCGGGTTGTCGATTTCGCTGAGCTTCTTGTCCGTCATCGTCACGCGATACACCACGCTCGGATACGTGGCGATGATGTCCATGCCGTATTCGCGACGCAAGCGTTCCTGCACGATCTCCAGATGCAGCAGGCCCAGGAAACCGCAACGAAAGCCGAAGCCAAGCGCAACGGAACTCTCCGATTGGTAAACAAACGCGGAGTCGTTGAGCTGCAGTTTCGCCAGGTTGGCTTTCAAATGTTCGTAATCGGCCGTGTTGATCGGGTAAATGCCGCTGAACACCATCGGGTGAACTTCCCGAAAACCGGCCAGGGCGGGCGATGGGATGCGTGAATCCGTCAAGGTGTCACCCAGCTTCACATCCAGCGGGCTTTTGATGTTGGCGGTGATATAACCGGTCTCGCCTGTCTCCAGCTTTTCGCGCACATAAGGCTTGGGATTAAAACTGCCCACTTCTTTGACTTCGACCGTCTTGCCTGAATGAAGCAGTTTCACCAGCATGGCGGCCTTCAACTCCCCGTTGAATACGCGCACGTGTATGACGACGCCTTTGTAAGTGTCGAAGAAGGAATCAAACGACAGCGCCTGCAGCGATTTCTCGCCCGTGGGTTTCGGCGCCGGAACGCGAGCGACAATGGCTTCCAGAATGTCGTCGATCCCAATCCCCTCTTTCGCACTTGCCAAAATCGCGGTGGCAGCGGGAATCGCCAGAATATCCTCCAACTGTTGCCGCGTCAGAGCGACATCGGCGTGCGGCAAATCAATCTTGTTGATGATCGGGATAATCTCCAGGTTCTGCTTCATCGCCAGGTGCAGGTTGGCGACGGTCTGGGCCTCGACACCCTGCGCGGCATCGATGATGAGCAAGGCGCCCTCGCACGCGCTCAAACTGCGCGAGACTTCGTAGGAAAAGTCAACGTGACCGGGCGTATCAATCAGGTTCAACTCGTAGGTCTCACCGTTCCTGGCCTGGTACAGCATCGTGACCGGATGCGCTTTGATGGTGATGCCGCGTTCGCGTTCCAGGTCCATCGAATCGAGCAATTGCTCCTGCATCTCGCGGTCAGAAATGGTCCCGGTCCGGTGCAGCAGGCGATCAGAGAGCGTCGTCTTTCCGTGATCAATGTGGGCGATGATGCTGAAATTACGTATGTGCGCTGCGTCCATGACTCAAACGTGGAATGCCACCTGCGGAACGCGGAATGAAATCATTCCGCCTGATCCGCCCGCATCCGTCCTCTAGCGTTCTGCGAGAAGATAGCGGCGTCCACAGCGAAGAAAAGGGAATTTTGCCGGCAGCCCGGTATGGAACGCGAAAAGCCCCTTCAAACCTGCCTGGTCAGTTTAATACCCAGCTTCAGCAGGCTTCCCGCCGCTCGGTCGGACCCGGCCTCGGCGTAGATACGAAGGATCGGTTCCGTGCCCGAACCGCGAAGCATGAGCCAGGACCCGTCCGCTGCGATGAACTTCACGCCGTCGAATGACTTTACGTCAACGACTGCCGAGCGAAGCAGTTTCACCGGAGGATTGGTTTTGCAGAACTCCATCAACGCAGCGCGTTTTTCGAGCGGAAAATCCGCGTCGATGCGCGCGTAGCGGTGCGGGCCGAACTGTTTTTCCAGTCCGACGATCAGTTTGTTGACGGACTTGCGCTCCGTGGCGAGCAACTCAAGCAACATGAGGCCTGCCAGGATGCCGTCACGTTCGGGAATATGTCCGGGAAAACCAATGCCGCCGCTCTCCTCGAAACCGAGCAGCACGCCACCCTTGAGCATTTCGCACGCGACGTATTTGAACCCAACCGCCGTCTCGATCAGCTCCAACCCCTGCGCGGCGCACATTTTGTCCACCATGGACGTGGTCGTGAGCGCTTTGACGACACGTCCCCTGCCCTTTCGGTTCACGATGAAATGGTGCAACAGCAGGCAAATGAGCTGATGTGTCGAGAGCGGGTTGCCACGGCCGTCCATGCCCCCTACTCGGTCGGCGTCCCCATCGGTCACCAGGCAGATGTCGTGCGGATGCTTCTTCAGAAACGCCGCGGTGGGGCCATAGTTCTTCGGGATCGGTTCCGGATTGATGCCGCCGAAAAAGGGATTGTGCGCCGCGTTCAGCGTGGTCACCTGGCAACTCGTTCCGGCGAGCATTTCGTCGAAGCAGCCGGCCCCAACACCGAACAATGCGTCGTGCGCAAAGCGCAGTCTCGACTTCGAAATCAATTGAAAATCGACCAGCCTTTTGACCGCCGCGCAATGGGCCGGTCGAATGTTTTGGATAACCACCTGTCCTTGTTTCAGCGCGTCGTCCAGCGGAACAGCGCGAATTGGACTTTGGTCCTGCCGGGCTTCGACGCCTTGACAAATGACCGACTCGGCGGAGCCGCCATAATGCGCCTTCAATTTGAAACCATTAAACACGGGAGGATTGTGACTGGCGGTAATCATTACGCCGCCGATGGCGCGCAGGGCTTTGACGGCAAGCGAGACGGCAGGCGTAGGCGTCGGCACGGAAGTCAGCGTGACCTGGAAGCCGTTACCGGCGAGAACCTCCGCCGTTCGGGCCGCGAACTGATCCGAGAGAAATCGCCGATCGTAACCGACCACGGCCCTCTTTTGCGTTCCCTCTATGGGCTCGGCATTCCAATAATCCGCCGTGGCCTGGGCCACGCGTTCCACGTTCTTGAACGTAAAATCCTCGGCGATGACCGCCCGCCAGCTGTCGGTTCCAAACCTGATTTGCCCCATGACTTCAACTCCGGTTTCGCGCCTGTTCGTCCACGATCTTCTGCATTTTGCGCAGCGCCGTCTTGAAATTCCTATGTTTGAAAAGCCCGGTGCCGCTGACAAACGTGTCCGCGCCGGCATGTGCGCACTCAGCGGCAGTCTGAAAATCGATTCCGCCGTCCACCTCGATACGGTGGTTGAGATTTTTCTGTTTTCGCCACGCGTCAGCCTGCTGAACTTTTGGGAGTGTTTCGGTGATGAACGGCTGCCCGCCGAAACCCGGATTGACCGTCATGATCAATAGCACGTCAATTTGATTGAGGTACGGCTCCACCTGGGGCATGCCCGTGGGCGGATTGATGGCCAGGCCAACCTTCTTGCCCAGCGATTTAATTTTCCAGAGCAACCGCGTCACCCGGTCGCCCAATTCAACGTGTACCGTCATTTGGTCCGCGCCAGCCTTGGCGAACGGCTCCAGCAGAATTTCCGGCCGGGAGCACATCAAATGCACGTCCAGGAACATTTTCGTCAGCGGCCGCAGCACGCGGACGACTTCGGGGCCGAACGAGATATTCGGCACGAAGTGACCGTCCATGATATCCAGGTGAAGCCATTGGGCGCCGGCCTTGTCCACGCGGGTTGTCTCGGCAGCGAATCTCCCGAAATTCGCGGCCAGTAACGACGGTGCGATAATCATGGCGCGAGCATAACGGAGAAAGGACGGCGGATGGAAGATAGAAGAAGTCGGCTGATGATGGGAACTTCCGGCAACGGAGTGGCCGCCTGCGCTCCGGACGGCGGGTCAACCTGCGGCGTTGGAGCTGGCGGAGTGAATTTGCCGGTCCGCACGATCTCATCAACCTGACTGCCGTCAAGTGTTTCGTACTCGAGCAGACAATTGGCGATCAGCTTCAGTTTGTCGCGATGGCCATCGATAATGTCCTTCGCGATCCGAAACTGTTCATCAATGATCCGCTTCACTTCGGTGTCGATCTCCTGCGCGGTGCGCTCGCTGTAATCCTTGCTCCGGATCATTTCGCGTCCGAGGAAAACGTACTCGTTGTTGTCGCCGTATTGAACCATGCCGAGTTTTTCGCTCATGCCCCAATGGCAAACCATCGCGTGAGCAAGCTGAGTCGCCTGCTGTATATCACCCGCCGCGCCGGTTGAAATGTCGCCGGAGACAATTTCCTCGGCAATGCGACCGGCCATCGTGACGGCAATCATGTCGAGCATTTCCTTGCGCCGTCGGTTCAAAACGTCGTCTTTGGGCAGCGACATGGTGGAACCCAGGGACTGACCGCGCGGAATGATCGTGACCTTGTGCAGCGGATGAGTGTGCGGCAGCAGGACGTTGACGAGCGCGTGGCCTGCTTCATGCCAGGCGGTGTTACGCTTCTCCTCGTCGGTCATGGCCAGGCTGCGACGTTCACGGCCCCAACGGACTTTGTCGCGCGCTTCCTCCAGTTCCGCCATGCCGATGGCCTTCTTGTTCATGCGCGCGGCCAACAGCGCCGCCTCGTTGAGCAGGTTGGCCAGCTCGGCTCCCGAATAACCGGGCGTACCCCGGGCGATGACGCTCAAATCGGCGGCTGGTTCCAACTTAACATTCTTGGCATGCACCCGGAGAATGGCTTCACGCCCGCGAACGTCCGGCAAATTGACTGTTATCTGCCGGTCAAAACGTCCGGGACGCAACAGGGCCGGGTCCAGCACATCCGGCCGGTTCGTGGCGGCAATGATAATAATGCCTTCCTGGGTGTCGAAACCGTCCATCTCCACCAGCAACGCGTTGAGGGTCTGTTCACGTTCGTCGTTGCCACCCCCAAGGCCGTGTCCCCGGCTGCGCCCGACTGCGTCAATTTCGTCGATGAAAACCAAACAGGGCGTATTCTTGCGCGCCTGTTCGAACATGTCGCGCACCCGGCTGGCGCCGACGCCGACAAACATTTCCACGAAATCAGACCCGCTGATGCTGAAAAACGCGGCGTCTGCCTCGCCGGCAATGGCTTTGGCGAGCAAAGTTTTCCCGGTGCCGGGGGCCCCCACCATCAATATGCCCTTGGGGATTCGCCCGCCGAGCTTCTGGAATTTCTTGGGGTCCTTCAAAAACTCGACGAGTTCGGAGACTTCCTCTTTGGCCTCTTCCACACCCGCCACGTCTTTGAACGTCGTGCGGTTCTTTTCCTTGCTCAGCATCCGCGCCTTGCTCTTGCCGAAGCTCAGCGCTCCTTTGCCGGCCATTTTGAGTTGGCGGATCAGGAAAAACCAAACCAGCGCGCCGAAAAGGACGAATGGCAGCAGCGAATACAGGACCCCCAACAGCAGCGTGTTGGGTTTCTGCGGTTTGAACTTGCCTGTGCTCAGGAGTTTTTCCTGAAGTTCGGGCGAAAGCGGGGTTTCAATTTTGAAGGCGACTTCGGTTTGGCTGCCGGCGTTGTCGATGGCCTTGTATTTCCCGGTGATTTCACGAACGTCCTGATACTGAGGATCGTAATAGATAATTCCCTGGACCACGAGGTTGGACTGCACCAACTGAACGAAATCCGGATAACTGAGAATGCGGTATTTTGTCTCCGCCTGGCTGTGGAACCTCCAGACGAGCGGCACCAGCGCGATGATTCCAATCCAGAGCAGCCACGTGCGGGGCGGCACACGGATCTCGGCGCCCTTTTTGTCGTTCTTGCCGTTGTCGTTATGTTTGTCGTCAGCCATGAGCAAAAATAACCGCGGCACACTAACACGGCTCACTTCGAGCCGCAACCACGGATTACCGAACCAACCAACGCCATTTCAACAGATAAACCGTGCGATTGTCGAGCTTGAAACGTTCCCCGATGCGCAACCCTTCCACCCAGAACAACTCCCCCGCCGCCGTCGTAGCGACAACCAGTTGATGGCGTTGAGCGCGGGAAATCTTCTGATTCACGAACAAATCCTGCAATTTGACCGGCGCTTTCATGCCGATCGGTTGAATGCGGTCCCCTGCCCGCCAATGGCGGAGCACGACCGACGATCCGATCCTTTCCGCGTCGAAATACTCGCACCCTTTCGCGAACTTCGGCCTTCGATTCAACGAAGCCTTCCGGGACCTGATCCACCAATAAATTCGCAACCGGCCAAAGTCCACCGCGCCGTCCCGGCCTTTCAATTCCACGGCAATTTGCTCGGGTCTAAAGGTTGGACAAACGGTCGCTTCTTTGACGACGCGCCCGCCGCGCTCACGACGGACCGTCAGGCCAGGCCCAACCGGTACAGGCTGGTTCGCTGAACCGCGCAACTGCTCGGTCAGGTCAAAGTCCGGAGCAACTCCCAGCTTCAGCAGTTGAATCTGAATGGCCTGCCGTTGCACCGCCAGATGCAGTTTCTCGAAATCACTCCGCCGTTTTTGACTTAACCATTCTTCCGCGACTCGGCGAACAAGGTCGGCTTCCGCGCCGACAATGTCCATGGTCCGCAACACCGACCGGGCCAGCGCGGGTTGATATTTCTGCGACAGCAACGGCAGGAGTTTGTTGCGGATTCGGTTTCGCAGGAAATCGAGGTGTGCATTCGTAGCGTCCTCGCGAAAGGCGATTCCGTGCTCCTGCGCGTAACGCCGTAATACGGCTTTCGACTGGTCGAGCAACGGCCGAACCAGGCCCACGGCCGGATCGCTCGGCGAAGGGTTGGCCCATTTCATCCCAGCCAGGCCTTTTCCCCCTCCTCCGCGCAACCAGCGGAGAAAGAACAGTTCGACCTGGTCATCGGCGTGATGGGCGAGAGCAACGGTTTTGATTTTCAACCGTCGCGCTGCGCGAGCCAGAAAGTCATGGCGCAACTTGCGCGCCGCCATTTCAACGGAAAGTTTTTCCCGCCGCGCAAATGCAGCCACGTCAGCTCGTCCGGCGATCAACCTGAGGCCCAGTTTTACGACCGCTGCCTGGACGAATTGCTCATCTCCGTCGCTGTCAGCCCTACGCAAGCGGTGATTGAAGTGAACGACCAGCAGTCGCCATTCGTGCTTCGCAGCCAACTGATGAAGCACATGCAGCAGGGTCATCGAGTCCAATCCGCCGGAGACGGCAACCAAAACGGACTCGCCCCGACGCAAGAGCCGTTGCGAGCGGATGGATTGTTCAACGGCAGCGACCAGGTTGCTCACTCCCTCATGCTATTGGCTCCGGGCAGGGAGGCAAGCGGCTTTGTCCGAGTCGGGCTCCGAATCATTTTTTCACCGGCACAATGCGCGGCTCAAACGACTGGTCAATCCGTGCCCGCGCGACAATCACCGCGCCAACACCTGTTCTCGCCGCCGATTGCCGCGCCGCCTTTTCTTCCTCGTGCGAAACATCATAGCCTTGGACAACCAACCACAGCCGCTCGTGTGGCATCGCTTGTCCGCCGTTGTCCGGCAAAGTCCGGTCCAGGTACTCCAGCGTGTGCCCGATCCAGCCGGTGGCTGCGCCGTACTTCGGAAATACCCGGCCCAGTTCGCGATGCAACGCCAGGATTCCCACATTGCCGCGGTGCGTCCTGGTCAGCGCCGTGAATTGTTGCGTGAACACTTTGGGGCAACTCCCGACCGCGCAACCAACCGTGCCCGAGTAACCGGTTGTCCACTCCCCTGCCCTTTTCTCTTTCGGCAAGTCCTCTTTGTCACATTCGGTGGCCCAGACAGGAATGACTTCCTTGCTGCCGACCTTTGCCTGCACCGCCGCAACGAATCTGGCGGCGGCATCGTCCGCTTCAAATTTCATGGCAGTAGCCGGAACGTGATAGTCGGTCGCCCAACGGCATTGCAGATTGCCGCAGCCACAAGAGGCCGGTCCGCCTTGCAAATCATTCACCAAAATCCCGCGATAACCCGGCGGAACCCGTCTCAGCAAACGATCGATTCGCGCCAAATGCGCGTTGAATGCCTCCCGATAGTTAATGGAAACCCACGGGAACGCTTTGGCCACTTCACCGGCTCCAGGAGTTTTGGCGTGCGGAAACCGTTTCAACCAGTCCGTGTGCATCCCCAGTGACGCCATCCATTCCGGATGCTCCTCCGCCAAATTTGGATCCCGCCCGACCTCGATCCAGTAATACAAATCCAATCCGCTGCCGCGGGCCGCTTTCGCCGACGATTGGTAAGTTTTCGCGCTGAACCGTTCGTCCAACACAGCCACCACACCTGTCAACCCATCGGTCTTCCACGCGACGACGGCCTTTTTGGTGACTGCGGCTGGCTCCGCCAACACCAATTCGTTCGGTTTTACCGCAGCGGGTTGGGATGCGGCTCCGAATCGATCCGCCGCCGAAAGTTGCGACGCCAGCCACAGGACAGCTCCGATGCTGAAGGATGCTGAGAAGCGGGTGGAAGCGATGTTCATTGCTCAGAGCGTAGCCCTGTTCGTTTCAAACCCCAAGCGCGAACGAATGCATGTGGGATTGCGTTCGCGGGTCCGGTCGCCTAGCCTGCTGCCCATGAGTTCATTCTTATCTCTTCCGGTCCAAGGCATCATCGCGTGCTCATTGATCGCGGTTCTCTTTGCCAGCCACAGCGTTCTGGCCGCCCGTCTCCCGGATGTTTCACAACTGGCATCGCAACCCGGACTGCCCGATCCGCTGGTCCTGTCAAACGGCGAGCGCGTCACTACCACGAAACAGTGGGTGAAAAGCAGGCGGCCGGAATTGAAGGCGCTGTTTGAGCATTACATGTATGGCGCCATGCCACCAGCCCCGGCGGGGATGCATTTCTCGGTTGAACGCGTGGACCGAAGTTTGTTCGACGGCAAGGCGACAGTAAAGGAAATCACGATCGCTCTCGGAACAAACGATGCGCCTCGAATTCACCTGCTCATGGTCGTGCCGAATCAACGGACGAAACCCGCTCCGGTGTTTGTCGGCCTGAATTTCTGCGGCAACCATACGGTGCTGACGGACCCGACCGTACCGCTGCCGACCGTTTGGATGCCGAACAACTGTCCCGGCGCGCAAACCAATCGCGCGACTGACGCCGGTCGCGGCAAACAAGCGGACGTGTGGGCCATCGAACAATCCATCGATCGCGGCTACGCCGTCGCCACGTTTTACAATGGCGACGTTGAACCGGACCGCCCGGAGGCGAAGGAGGGGATCCGGGCATACTACGCGAAAGCGCGAAAGAATTACGACTGGGGCACTATCGCGGCGTGGGCCTGGGGCGTGTCACGCGCAGTGGACTATCTGGTCACGGACAAGTCTGTTAATGCGAAACAGATCGCCGTGGTAGGCCACTCGCGCAACGGGAAAGCCGCGTTGGTTGCGGCGGCGTTTGATGAACGCATCGCCCTGGCGATACCGCTGCAGGCCGGCTGCGGCGGAACCGCGCCCAGCCGCGGCAAAATCGGCGAGTCCGTCAAACAGATCAACGACCATTTCCCGCACTGGTTCAACACCATGTTCAAAAACTTCAACGAACAGCCGGACAAGCTGCCCTTCGACCAGCATTGTCTCATCGCGCTCTGCGCGCCGCGTCCGGTCCTCCTGCCCAATTCCACCGAAGACACCTGGGCCAATCCAGGGGGACAATTTGAAATGCTGCAGGCGGCCGATCCGGTTTATCGGTTGCTGGGCGCCGAGGGGCTGGACGCCGGCCAAATGCCTGAAGTGGGAAAGCTGGTTGACAGCGCGCTCGGATATTACATCCGGCCCGGCAAACATTCGATGACCAAAGAGGATTGGAATATCTTCCTCGACTTCGCCGACAAACATTTCGGCAGACCCGCTCACTAATGCCGAAATTCGAATGACCTCTTGGTGTCAAATGAGGGCTGAGTCGTTCCCGTTCCCCGGTGACGCGTGATGGGATTTTGAGGCTTCTTACGTCGGCTGCTACGGGGAACCCTGGCCCGTTGACTATTCCCCGGTCCTGCTGTCAGGCACGCACCAGAGGAGTCCGGGTCTGTTGTATTTTTGTTCGCGATCGAAGTCTTCGTATTTGATGAAGTGGACGTGGGCGCCGAACCCGGTAATGACCGCGCCCTTCTTGTGACGATGACCGATGCCCTCGCCTCTGTCGGGGAACTGGCTGGCGTCGAAACCACGGTTGGAGCCCCAGACGCCGCCGAAATTCTGGATTTCCGGTTCCCACATGGCGTAGGCCGATGGATTGAACGCGCCCAACTTGAAGGTCTTCCCGTTCCGCAAGGATTGCGATGATGGCAATGACGACCAGAAGCTCGATCAAAGTGAACGCGTCGGACCGGAAAAGGCGCGATGAAAAAGCACGGCCCAAATCGGGTTTGAGCATTTTCACATCATTTCGGAGCTACGTCACTCTCCCGCAAAACCTGTTTCACTGTGCAACAGCATTTTAGGCAGTGTCCTGATTTGATGTAGAGTCGATCCTATGGCTCGATGAATCGGCGCACAGCGCCGACGCTACAACCAAATCAGGACACTGCCGCATTTTGAGGCCACCGCATGACGGCTCTGAGCTCGGATGAAAGTTCCTGATGCCCCGAGCCATGATAACAATCAGAAAGGCCACCCCGAGGTGGGAGTTCGTCCTCGTCCTCGAAAAGCCTTGAAAACTGACGAGGAGGAGAACGAGGACGAGCGCAGGTTTGCATCGCGACGGCAGTCGGGTTACAAGTAAGCCGATGCGACTTCGCAAAGCCATTAGTTTCCTGGCTCTGGTCTGCTGCTTCATCACCGACGCCCGCGCGAACCCTTGGAACGGCAAGGTCGTCCTTCAGGGCTTTTGGTGGAATTACTGTAACAACCATTATCCCAACGACTGGGCCACTTATCTCGCCGATCTCGCCCCGCGGCTGCGCTCAATGGGCATCGACGCCGTCTGGGTTCCGCCGACGGTGAAGAATCAGAACGCCACCGGTTCAGTTGGCTACGCGCCGTTCGATCACTACGATCTTGGCGACAAATTCCAATGCGGCAGCACAACGACGCGGTTCGGAACCAAGGACGCTTTTCTGCGCATGGTCGCTGTGCTGCACGCCAACGGCATCGATGTGGTTCAGGACATGGTTTGGAACCATCTGAACGGCGCGGGTTCAGAAAATGGCGGCGCGGGCGGGCAGGACCCCTCCGCCTGGGGCTCGACGCAATACAAGAATTTCCGTTACGCCTGCTACGCTACGCCGATTGGCGACGGCAGCGCCGCAGACTACGGCGCGCGGCACGGGCGCTTTCCAAAGAACTGGCAAAATTTTCATCCGAACCCCGCCCACAATGCTGAAGGCCCGGACGACATCACCGCGAGTTACTTTGGCCCGGACATTTGTTACTTGAACGGCGCGTTTGGCCTGAGCGGCAATTGCAGCTACAACCCGGCCCAGTCAGCCAACTACATGCGAAACGGCATTCGCGACTGGTCAATCTGGCTTAAAAAGCAGACCGGCGTGGACGGCTTTCGGCTCGACGCCGCGAAACATTTCGAGCCGTGGGCGACCCAGGATTTTCTCTGGAACCTCGCTTACAACGCGGTGTTCGCTTCGGGCGGCAATCATATGTATGCCGTGGGCGAATACGTCGGCAGCGCTTCCGAGATGGACTCCTGGGTGGACTCGGTGAATGCGAGCAACGGTGGCGGTTACGACCTCGTCGGCAGCTTCGACTTCAGCCTGCGCGCCGCGCTGAAGAATATGGTCAGTTCGTCCGGCTCATTCGATCTCGGTTCCCTGCCCTCTGCGCAACAGAATCGGCGCTCGCGCACCGCGCCGTTTGTGAACAGCCATGACACGTTTCGTCCGATGCTGAGCGCGAGCGGCAATTACATCGGCTGGGACACTGGCAACGAACTCGGCGGACACATTGACCCGTTCGATCCGCGCATCCAGGCCGCCTACGCCGTCGCGATGGCCGTGGATGGTTCGCCGAACATTTTCTTTGAAGACCTGTTCGACGTGGGCGGCACGGGCCGGCGCTGGACGCATCACCCCGAAAATCCGACCGAACTGCCCGCGCGTGACTGGCTGGTGAATCTGCTCTGGTGCTATCAAAAGCTGAATTTCAAAGACGGTGCTTACCTGGTGCGCTGGGAGGCCACGGACCTGCTCATCATCGAGCGCAGTGCCCATGCCATCATCGGCGTGAATGACAACTGGGACACCTGGCAAAACGCCACGGTCCAAACTGCGTTCGGCCCGAACGTTCAACTGCACGACTACTCCGGCGCCAACGGCACCGACATCACGACGGACGGCGCCGGCCGCGCGACCATTTCCGTTCCGCCGTGTAACGGCTCGAACGCGCGGCGCGGCTACTGTGTTTGGGGCCCGGTTGGCATCACCGGCGGCTTCAATCCGGCGAACCGGAGCACCACGCAGGAATGGGAAATGGCCGACGACCTCGGCGATTCGCACCCGAACTCACTCGGACAAGGCGGCGCGCTACCCGCGAACTCAACAGCAATGCGGACCGCCGGGAAGATTTTTGCGGGGAACGGGAAAACGGTGACGATCAACGCGTATCCTCAATTCTCGACCAACCGCTTCGAAGTGCTGGTGTTCGGCAACTCCGGCGCGCAACTCACGAATGTTGTCGGCGTCGGAAATCTCACGTTGACTTACGCGCCGCCCGATTCGGAATATGAGACGATCAAAGTTCACTACACCGAGGCGACAAACGCTTCGCAGAAAATCTGGGTGAAAGTGGACTACACCGCGCCAACGAGCCTCAAGCCGACCGCTCCGAGTTTCGCCAACTTGAAATGGCTTGCGAACGGGCAATTTCAGTTTACCCTGATCGGCGGCCTCGGGCTGAGCTACCTCGTTCAGGCGTCGTCCGATCTGACCAACTGGAGCGCGATCACCACCAATGCGGCTCCGTTCGATTTCACGGACAGCGTTGCCGGCAATACATCCGTACGATTCTATCGCGGTGTATATTCACCCTAGATACCACGACCATCGTGGAAGTCCCCCGCTCTCTTCCCATGAACCGGGTGGGGCGAGACTCCGTCGAGCCCTGATCTCTGATGGATAAAATTAGGGCTCGACGGAGTCTCGCCCCACCGTTCATGGCCCCAACTCACGTCAAATTTTTGGAGGTGTTCCCTCCCCATGAACCCGGAGGAACATTGAACATCG
>QHPA01000456.1 GCA_003218935.1 Verrucomicrobiota bacterium | reverse complement strand
CAAACTCAAACACCGGCGCGCGCCAGCCGGCCGTTTCAGCCCGCCAGCCCGCGTAAATCGGGCCGATGAAAAATCCGACACTGGCGCCGATGCCCGACAATCCGAGCGCCTTGCCCGTGCCGAGCGGGAACAATCGCGCAATCATTGCCGTCGCGGCCGGATGATAAAAGCTTCCCCCGAAGCCGGCGACCACGACGCAGAACAGCGCCCACCAGTAATTCGGAGCGAAAGAGAGTCCCATGTAGCCCAGCCCGTTGATCGTCAATCCGGTTGCGAGCAATTTTTTGCGGCTCAGACGATCGGCGAGCACACCCATGCCGTAACTCGGAACGAAGTAGGCGATCATCATCAGCGTGACGAGCAGGGTGGCCTGCTCCACGCCGGCCAGCTTCAAATCCCGTTGAATGGGCAGGTAAAGCGGCATCAGCGCCACGTGATAAATATGCGTGAACGCGTGCAACGCGCCGCAAAGCCAGAGCGTGCGAACTTTGTGATTCGGTGGCTTCATTTCAACCGGCCATCAACGAACAACCGCGCGGTTCCGCCAGTGCGGCGCGGCCAATCAGCTCAAATGCAGCGCCGCGACGGACGCCTAAATCCTCGGTCTGAACTGCCATCAAGGATCGAACGTTCGCCAGATCATATACTCGAATCAAACCGGTTTCACCCTCCGCCACTTCCAAGCCGGTTTCCGTGGAAACGATCCTCGCTCGCGCCCAGGGCGGAAAGCGGAATACTCTGGCTGCATTCCGGGTCGCGCCCTCCGCGTTTCGCGCTTTCCAATCGTAAGCCTGAGAACTGAGTTCGCTCATCCCGTATTCGCAGACGATCCATGAGGAGGGGATGCCCAGCCGACGCGTGATGAGCGCGTGCAGTTCCGCCCTGGGTAAACTTCGTGAGCGGCCTTTGTAACCACCGGTCTCCATCACGCGCGAACCGGCGGGCAAATGGAAGGCGAGATTGTTTTGCGCCAGACAGTCGAGCAGTTGAACGAAGGAAAATGCCGTGCCCAGCACGACCGCTGGACGGCGTGTCTCGGTCGCCGTTCGGAGGGCGCCGAACGCGGCAGCATAATCCACTGTCCACCCGCCGTCCGCATCAGTCCTCCCTGCGAACAAAGAATCCTGACAGCCGAACGAGCGGCGCGCCGTTTCGAACATGTGTGCCAGCGACGAATGGGGGGCTAGGACGGGAGAGGGCGTCAGAATGATCAAGGCTGATTTTTCTCCCTTATCATCTGGCAATAAATGCGCCTGGAACCACGGTAGCAGCGACGCTTCATAAATCGCCAGTGATTCAACGCTGTGGTACTGGCGGCTCGGTCGCTGCCGCGTTGTGCCGCTGGAATGGAAGATCGTTACGCGTTCTTCCACCGGCAAACTGGTCAGCTCAAACTCCTTGAAGGCCGTGGTCGGCATCGGTGGAATTTCGGTCCAGCAGTTGACTTTGTCCGGCGTGGCGTGGCGGCTCAGACAAACCCGCCGATACGGCTCGACATGCGCAAACTGCAAAGCGAAGAGCGCCAGCGCCAGTTCGTTGAACGTGGCCTCGCCCCTATGGGAGGTGTTGATGAACTCGCGCAAGCGCGAGTTGTATTCGCCAAATGAACGGGTGATCGTCATGCGGTTTTGCTCTGTGCGTTCGCCACGCAGCGGCTGGTTTTCCGCCACAGCCGACGGAAATGTCGAGGGCCAGGCGTCGAGTGTCGAGTGGAAAAAAACACTACCACCATGCCGTTGGTCGATTCCCTCTCCCCACGACGGAGGAGTGGGGAGAGGGCAAGGAGAGGGGTGCTCGTGCCTCGCAGGGAGAGGGAGTGTGGGGCTTCCGCGAGGTGGTATCCAGATGCGTCTAAAAAACACTGAAATCACGTTCCACTGACGTTGCGTCTTTACGCGCACATCGGATGCTGGCATAACTCGCGCACTCTTGCTTATGAAATTTTTCCGGATATTGCCGCCCGTCATCGGACTCCTGGCGCTCGCCGCGTGCGTCAGCAACTCTCCAGAGCCCCCGCGCCCGAGACCCGCTGATTTGCCCGGCCAACGCGCCGATGGCTCCGTCCTTCTGCCGAATCAATGGTCCCTGCGGCCAGTGGGCCGACAGGTCACGCTCGGCGACTTCCCCGTCAACATCGCGGTGCATCCAGGCGGCCGCTTTGTCGCAGTCCTGCACACCGGTCACGGACGACACCAGATCGCGGTGGTCGATGTTCCTGCGGGCAAAGTCGTGGGTGAATTTCCTGTCGATGAGGCATTTTACGGGATCGAATTCTCGCGCGATGGCACGGGGCTGTTTTGCAGCGGCGCCGGCGATGAGGTGATCCACGCGTTTGCGTTCAAGGACGGCTACCTGTTCGATCCGAAGGTCTTCAAACTGCGCGACGTAAAGGAGCGCGGCATCCCGGCGGGAATGGCGTTGAGCAGCGACGCCAGACGCCTCTTCGTCGCGAATGTCTGGGGCCAGCGCATTTCGCGAGTGGACCTGGACGATGCCGCCAAGGTGACCGACATAACATTGGGTGCGTCAAATGAATTGGTGAGACCGACAACGCCGGCAACCGTCGCGGACGAAGACACCGCCGCGGCGAGCAAGCGTGCGCAAGCGGCGCTGGAAAAAATATCGGATGAATCACCCTTCCCATACGCTTGCCGGCTCGACGAAAAGCGACACCGCCTCTACGTCAGTCTTTGGGCGCAGGCGGCCGTGGCCTGAGCTCGTCCGGAAGAATTTTGTATGTGGCCAACGCCGCGCGAAACAGCGTGACCGTGTTTGATGCGGAAACTGGTAAGGTGCTGGAAACATTGATCGCTTCGTTGTATCCAGGTTTGCCGCCCGGCTCGACCCCGAACAGCCTCGCACTCTCACCGGACGAGAAGACGTTGTTCGTGGCCAACGCCGACAACAACAACGTGGCCGTCTTTGATGTCGGCGCACCCGGCAAAAGTCGTTCCCTCGGTTTCATTCCGGTTGGCTGGTATCCCACTTCCGTTCGTGTAACGCCCGATGGCAGGCGTCTGGTCGTCGCCAATGGAAAGGGGCTTATCTCCAAAGCGAATCACAACGGTCCGCAGCCGGGCCGCGAACCGCCCGCCAGCGTCCGCGAATACATCGGCGGCCTGTTTCATGGCACGCTGGAGATCATCGACCTGCCTCAAGGCGACAAGTTCAAGGACCAACTGGCGGCCTGGACCGCCGAGGCGTATCGTTGCAGCCCGGTACAACCGGACCTTCGCGTCACTGCAAAGCGCGCGCCGGAAAATCCGGTCCCCGCTAAAGTGGATGAGCCCGGCCCGATCAAGTATTGCATTTACGTCATCAAAGAGAATCGCACCTACGACCAGGTCTTCGGCGACCTGCCTGAAGGCAACGGCGACCCTGGCCTTTGCCTGTTCGACGAGCGCATCACCCCCAACCACCACAAGCTGGCGCGCGACTTTGTGTTGCTCGACAACTTTTACGTCGAGAGTGAAGTCAGCGCCGATGGCCACGAGTGGACCATGGGCGCCTATGCCACCGATTTCGTCGAGAAGTCCTGGCCGATGAGTTACGGCCACAACAAACACGGCAAATATCCGTATCCCAGCGAAGGCAATTTCCTCGTGGCGCGTCCGGCGGATGGGTATCTCTGGGACCGGGCGCGGGCGGCCGGTGTGAGCTATCGCAGTTACGGCGAATTCATCAACAATGGCGCTACACCGAATGATCCGGGCAAATCGCGCGTCAGCGCGCTCCAAGGTCACTTCGACGAATGGTATCGCGGGTTCGACCTCGATTTTTCCGACCAGAAACGAGCGGATCGCTTCATCGCTGAGTTGAAGCGCTTTGAATCCGAAGGGGAGATGCCGCGACTGCAAATCGTCCGCCTTCCGAACGATCACACCTACGGCACCACGCTCGACAAACATACGCCGGTGGCGCTTGTGGCTGACAACGACCTCGCGCTCGGTCGATTCGTCGAGGCCGTCAGCCGATCGAAATTCTGGCCGCAGACTGCCATCTTCGTCGTTGAGGACGATGCGCAAAACGGGCCTGACCATGTGGACGCGCACCGCACGGTCGCGCTCGTGATCAGTCCATACACCAAGCGCGGCTCGGTGGACTCAACGATGTATTCCACGAGCAGCATGCTGCGGACGATGGAACTCATCCTCGGCCTGAAGCCGATGTCCCAATACGACGCCGCTGCCACGCCGATGTT
This sequence comes from Verrucomicrobiota bacterium, assembly GCA_003218935.1. Lineage (GTDB taxonomy): Bacteria > Verrucomicrobiota > Verrucomicrobiia > Limisphaerales > AV2 > AV2. The sequence goes on along the minus strand of QHPA01000456.1, from coordinate 986 downwards.
CAACTCGTTCCAGGCGAAAGCGGACTTGCGTTCCTACCAGGCGCTGCCAGCGAACGTGGATTTGAATGAACGGAACACGAAGATTGCCTGGGGCGGCGACCTGTCGAGGAAAATGAACTTCGCCAGAGAAGATGCCGCGGACGATCTAGTGCTCAATGAAGTCGTGTGGCGTTCTGTGCGCGGCGCGAAAAGTCCGATGCCCGCGCCCGTCCGCGCCGCGTTCGTCTTCGCGCACGAGAAGGATGATGATTAAGCGCCCACACTGGATTGGCAAACACCGTCGCGAGCATGTCCCGAAGACATGGGAGGATTCTCCCTCTCCCCAGGGGAGAGGGCCGGGGTGAGGGGAACGAAAACGTAGCTCAGCCAACGGTCTCATGCGTAAGCTGAGCGCGCCCGTTCGGCAAGCCTGCGGACGAGGCATTCTGCCATTTACTATTGTTGAATTCCGCTTCCGTTCAGCGTCCCGCCGGCAGGCGATAGCACGCCGCTTCCTGATCGTTACGCACCAGAAGAAGGTCCCCCGCTAACGCAGGAGGGTTCCACGTCTTGCCATCCAGCGCCTGGAATTTGGTCAGCTCGCGCCGGCCGGTCGGTACCGGATCAACCAGGACCACCTCGCCATTCTCCGCGGTGATGAGCAACACGTCTCTGACAAGAATGAATTGACCGTGGCCGTAACGACCGTCCTTCCATTTCAACTCGCCCGTCGCCAGCTCAAGGCACGCGAGGATGCCGTCGTCCAACCCATACACGTAACCATCGCGCGTCACTGGATTGTTGAACTTGGCCTTGAGCCGGTTCGTTTTCCAAAGCCGGTTCACCGCGAATTTTCCCGTTTGGTCCCGTTGGAGTTGGAGCAACTCGCTGCCCACGCCGTAGCCGCTGCTGACGAGGACACGGTCGCCTTCGAGCACAACCGGCAAAGCAACGTGCGGATTTTTGGATTCCCACGGGTGCTCCCACAACACCTTGCCGGTGGAGGG
>QHPA01000500.1 GCA_003218935.1 Verrucomicrobiota bacterium | reverse complement strand
TCCACCGCTTCAATCACGTTGTAATGGCGGTTGAGCTGTGATTTCAAAAAGCGCAGCATATCCGGCTCGTCGTCCGCCACCAGAACACTGGGGCGGTCACGAGCGCCGGCCGTCTCCACCGGGCGCACCGCTTCCTGTACCGGGGTCAACGCGGGGAACAACTCGGCGCGGCGATACAAGTTGGCGAGCCACTCCTCCGAGGTCACGGTGCCGGCGGCCGGCGCTTGTTCGTACGCCTCGACGGCTTCCTCAGTGGCCTCCGAAGGCGCCTCCCGTTTGGGTTCGGCTTTCTCGCAGGGGAACCGCACCGTGAAAATCGTTCCTTTGCCCTCTTCGCTTTCCACAGTGACCTTTCCGCCTTGAACCTCCGTCAATTCCTTCACCAGCGCGAGGCCGATTCCGACGCCTTGGTACTTCCGGCGGGCGGAACCATCCGCCTGCCAGAACCGGTCGAAAACATGCGGCAGATTCTTTTGCGAAATGCCCATGCCGGTGTCTTTCACCAGAAGGACGAAATCATCGCCTTGCTTCTCCGCGCGCAAATCCACCCGGCCTCCTGCCGGCGTGAACTTCAGGGCGTTGAACAACAAATTGAGCAGAATCTTTTCGAGTTTGTCGCGATCCGAGAGAACCGAGACCAGCTCTGGAGCAACCCAGGTTTCGAGCCTGATCCGTTTGTCGTCGGCGACCTGCCGCACGGCGCTGGCCAGGCCTTTGATGAAATCGGTCAACTCCAGCGGCTCGCGCTTGACCTCGATGTGGCCCGATTCCAGGCGCACCAGATCGAGCAGGTCGTTAATCAACTTCAGCAGACGCATGCCATTCGAGTGCATCGTGGCCAGGAGGCCGCGTGTTTCCGGGTCCGTGACCCGGCCGTGCTGGTGCAGCATGGCTTCGAGCGGCGCGAGGAGCAACGTGAGCGGTGTGCGCAGCTCATGGCTGATGTTGGCGAAGAACCGGCTCTTGATCTGGTCAAGTTCGGTGAGCTTGCGATTGGTTTCCTGGAGCTGTTGCCGATTCCGGTCCAGTTCGTAGCGCAGGGCAAATTCGCGCTGGCGGATGCGGTTGTAAAACCAGCTCCCGGTGATGATGAACACGCCGGTGACGAACAAGAAGTAGAAGTTGTTGAAGAAAATGCCCGGAGAGCCCGGCGCTTTGCTTGACAGGCATGCAGCCAGGTACGTTCCTAGTGAAAAAACAAAAACGAGGATGCTGTCCAGCAAAGTCCAGCGCAGGAGGATTGCGGCGCCGAGCATGACCAGATTCAATCCCGCGTAGTAAGGGGAGTTGGGCCCATCGGTCGCCTTGATCATCCAGGAGATGAATGCCAGCGGCAAAAATGCCACCAGAAAACCAAGGAATCGGTAAAACCGGATGCCAATCCCGGTTTGAAAGAGGAACCAGATCAATGCCAGCAGGCCCGAACACAACAGGCGCAGTTTAAGAAAATCGAGCAGGTGTTCATGATAAACAAAGTAGTCAAGCGAGCCACCCGCCGGCATGAAGATAAAAGCCAGCACGCAACCCACCTTGTAGTTGTTGATCCGCACCTGCCGCTCGTAAACCGCAAATGCGTCGCGGAGTTCGGAAGGGGTTAATTGTATCGTGTCAGCCATTTTCCGGCTTCCTGACCTCGATGAATATGTTCACTCCGGTGCCAACCGCGCGGACTTTTACCAGGTCCGGCCGGGCCTCCCCCGGCGCCAGAGTCGCGAACTGCTGACCGGTTCGATAAACCAGGTGCCAATCCAACGCATATTCCATCCAGTTCTTCGAGGGATTCGAATCATCCACGTTGGTGGCGACCAGCAATCCACCTGGGGCCAACAAATCATAAAAAATATTCATCAACCGTTTGCAAACCTGGTCCGGCAGATAATCAAAGAGCCCGGCGCAATAAACCAAATCGTATTTCGCGGGCGAGCCGACCGGTTTGGATGCTTCCTTGATGAGTTGATTGACCGATTTCTTCATCAGTTGGATTTGAGTGGGGCGGTCGTAACGTCTCTTGATCTCACCCAACACCTTGGAGGTGTAAGCCAACGTTTCGTCATTGAAGTCAAGGAGCGTAAAATGCGCGTCCCGGCAGACATCGTGATCGGCAAGGAAATCTTGAATCTCCTTTGCCGGACCGCAGCCCAGATTGAAAATGCGCGTCGGGCGTCCGCGCCGCCGCGACTGGAGGGTCTCTTCCCTCAGCAATTGTATCAAATAGACCAGCCGGTCTCGATGCGCTTCAACCGGCGGCGTGCTGAGGAAGATGCGGTTCAGGATCTTGGCGAAGATTGATCCGCCCTCATATGGGTCGCGGATCATCATGTTCACCATCTCGTAGTCGCCCGCGTATCCGAGTGGCTTGTAAAATGTGCGGTGAATAAATGGCGCGCACAGGACGAACGG
>QHPA01000230.1 GCA_003218935.1 Verrucomicrobiota bacterium | reverse complement strand
GATCGCGGTCGCCGGCCATTACAGGTCCATTCCCGAAGGAACGCTTTAACGGACTGATTGATGAAGTGGCCATCTACGACCACGCGCTGGATTCGTGCGACATTCGGGACATTTTCGAGGCGAACGTGAAGGGCAAATACAGCCTGCTGGGCCGGCCGGCCCCGTGCCTGGTCACCGCCGAGGTCATCGTGGATGATCGCTTGACGAACACGATTGGCTCAGTGGATTGGCGGAGCTGGCAGACCAACCTTATCCGCTTTAGCGCCACGCAGGACGGTACGCCCCTTCGCCTGGTGGGACGTGAGCCGGAGATGCAGTTCGATACGTTCGAGCTGAGCGAACTGACTTCGGGCAACTATTATCTGCCGGAAGAAACGCTCAAGAGGCTGATCGGGGAGTCGGCTCTGGGGACCTGGCGGTTGGAGGTGTGGGACAATCGGGTGGGCGCGTTCATCAATCCGTCGCCCGAATTGCTGAGCTGGCAGTTGCGATTCATCTTCGCCAACACCAATGCGCCGGCGATTCCGCTGACGTTCGTTCCGGCCACGACCAACGTCGCGTCGGTTTACGACACCAACGGCGTGGCTGTGACAAATATCGTCGCCGGCGGCCAGATCCGGTATTTCATCGTCGATGTGCCGCGGCGGGCGACGCTGGCGACCAACGTGCTGGCCGGGACCGGTGATTTGAAATTGCTCTTCGACCAGGACGCGCTGCCCACCGGAACGCTGCCGGGAGACGTGGTGTTTAACAACAACGGCGCGGGCGGAGGCGAAACGTTCCTGCTGGCGACGAACGGACTGCCGCCCAACCTGAAGCCGGGCCAGCGCTACTATCTGGGCGTGGGGAACGTGAATGCGGGTGAGACGAACACATTCACCATCAGCGTCGCTTTCGACCAGACCGACGCGAATTTGATTTCCGTCCTCGCGTTGACCAACGCGATTTGTTACACGAGCACGATCCCGGTCACCAACGCGATTGATTATTACCAATTCAACGTTTCCACCAACGCGACCTCGGTCAGTTTCGAGCTGACCCCGCAAAATGGAAACGTGGATTTGGTGGTGCGCCGCGCTTTGCCGGTGCCGGACCCGTTGCCGCGGCCGATTGCCGGCAAATACGATTATCTCAGTGCGAACCCGAACACAACGGCCGAGCAAATCCTGGTCACGGGCAGTTCCTCGCCCGTTCCGCTGGCGCCGGGCATCTGGTATCTGGGCGTTTACAATCTGGACACGAACGCGGTGACCTATACGGTGTGCGCCACGGAATCCACCAATTCACCTTACAACATCATTCGTCTGACCAACAACGTGCCGCTGGACTTCACCATCGTGGCCGGCTCGCAACCGACCAATTTCTTCCTGTTCACCGTGGATCAGACCAACGCGGCGGTGCAGTTTGATCTGTATAACCTGAACAATCCGGCGGACCTGCTGATCCAGCGCGGCAGGCTGCCCACGCCCGCCGATTATTTCGACGGAGGCTCCGGCGACAGCACCTATCCGGTCTCGATCACGGTTGCCACCAATGATTTCTTCCCTGACCTCAATGGAGACTGGTATCTGGCGGTGAATAACAATGGGCCGGGCGATCTGACGTTCACGATTCGCGCGTCGCTTCCGGGCAGCGGCGGGGTGATCATCAACCCGCAATTGCTCATCACCAATGGCACGATTTGCCTGAGCTGGAGTTCAGTGGTCGGGGTGAATTATTACGTGGAGTCCAAGACCAATCTGACGGATCCAACGTGGACGGTCATCTCGCCCACCATCACAGCGAGCGATATCACGACGACTTTCTGTGTTCCGATAACCGGCAATCAACAGTTCTTCCGCGTCGTCGAGGGAACAGCGCCTTCATCGGCGGCAATCAATTTTTCGAGTCTGACCATGACACCGGGGGGTTTTGTCTTGAACTGGACGGCGCCGGTCGGGGACCGGTTCCAGGTGCAATACACCACGAATCTTCCGCCGGTTTGGATCACGTTTACGAACCAGGTGACTTCCGCGACGGGCAATTTCGCCTTTACTGACGACGGGTCGCAGAGCGGCGGACTGAGTGCTCTGCGGTTTTACCGGTTGCTTTTGTTGCCATAGCGGGGAACTTCACCGACAACTCACTTTCCTTCCTCTGCGCCTTCCGTTAAAACTGGTTGGATTACTTGTAATTCAGGCTCTATGGCGAAGGAATTCATCCGAATCGGCGGCGCGCGTGAGCATAATCTCAAGAACCTTACGCTCAACATCCCGCGCGACAAGCTGGTCGTGATCACCGGACTGAGTGGTTCCGGCAAATCGTCGCTCGCGTTCGACACCATCTTTGCGGAAGGCCAGCGCAAATACGTCGAGTCGCTCTCCGCTTACGCGCGCCAGTTCCTCGACCAGATGCAAAAGCCGGAGGTGGACTTCATCGAAGGACTGTCGCCGGCCATCGCGATCGAGCAACGCAGTTCCGGCGCGAATCCCCGGTCGACCATCGCGACCACTACGGAGATTTATGACTACCTGCGCTTGCTGTTCGCGAACGTCGGGCAGCCGCATTGTCCGGCCAGCGGCGAGCCGATCACTCACCAGACCACCAGCGACATTGTTGACAGGATTCTGGCGCTGCGGCCGAAAACCCGCGTGATGCTGCTCGCGCCCGTGGTAAACGCCCAAAGGGGAGAATTTCGCGATGTAATCGAACGGCTCGCGCGCGAAGGTTTCGTCCGCGCGCGGGTGGATGGGCGGCTCGTCGAATTGGCGGCCAATGTTCGCGTGCAACTCGACCCGAGACAAAAACACACTATTGAGGTTGTCGTGGACAGGCTCCTGATCGACGACAAGATCCGTATTCGCCTGAGCGACTCGGTCGAGACCGCGTTGAAATGGGGCGAAGGGCGCTTGCTTTTGCTGCATCAAATGCCCGAGGCCCGTAGCCCCCGACGTGAGGATGGGGATGTTAGTCGTTCCGCCCTTCAATCGGGTCCGCCTCCTCACGTCGGCGGATGCGGCGACCAGTGGACTGAGACGCTCTATTCAAACAGGCTATACAGTCCCGCCACGGGCCAGACCTTCGATCCGCTCACGCCGAAGCATTTTTCTTTCAACTCGCCGTTGGGAGCCTGTCCGGTTTGCCACGGCCTGGGGCAGAAAATGGTTTTCGACGAAGGGCTGGTCGTCCCCGACCCGGAGAAATCGCTCGAGCAGGGGGCGATTCTGCCGTGGCGCCGCGGCGGCAAGCGGATGGTGGTTTATTACAAAAGCACGTTGCGCGCAGTGACGCAGCATTACGGCCAGAGCCTTGAAGCTCCGTATAAATCGCTGCCGGATCATTTCAAGCGCGTGCTGCTCCGCGGATCCGGCCCGGAGCTGATCGAGTTTCATTTCTGGCGCGCCGGCAAAATGAGCAGCAGCACGCGTCCATTTGAGGGTGTGGTTCCCAATCTCGAACGGCTGTATCAGGAAAGCGAAAGCGAGTTCACGAAAAGCCGCCTGAAAGCTTTCCTGAGTCCGCGGCCTTGCGACGCGTGCGATGGCCGACGGCTCAAGCCTGAAATTCTCGCGGTCACACTCGGGGACGAAACACTGGCATCGAAGTTCGGGACTCAAAGCTCAAACCCGGAAAAGAGAAAGCCGATTCCTGGTTTGTCGATCATGGATATCTGCGCCCTTTCGATAGAGGATGCGGACAAATTCTTCGCCAATCTCAAGCTTAACGAATTTCAGCAGAAGATCGCCGCCGAGATTATCAAGGAGGTTCGTTCGCGACTGATTTTTTTAGGGAACGTTGGCCTGGGTTACCTGACGCTTGATCGCGAGAGCGGCACGCTGAGCGGCGGCGAAGCGCAACGCATTCGCCTGGCTACGCAAATCGGCGCCGGACTGGTGGGCGTGCTCTATATTCTGGACGAGCCCAGCATCGGACTGCACCAACGCGACAACGGGAAGTTGCTGGAGACGCTCGAAGGACTGCGCGACCTTGGAAACTCCGTGCTCGTCGTCGAACATGACGAGGAGACGATTCGCCGCGCGGACTACATCATGGACCTGGGGCCGGGCGCAGGCGTGCATGGCGGTGAAGTGGTGGCCACGGGGACGCTTCCCGAAGTCCTCCAACACCCTCGTTCGTTGACGGCGCGCTACCTTCGTGGCGAGTTGTCCATTCCGCTCCCGAAGAAGCGGGTCAAGCCGTCGCGCGACGGCGGCTGGCTTGAAATCCTCGGCGCGCGCGAAAACAACCTGCAAAACATTGACGCCCGCATCCCGCTGGGCACCCTCACGTGCGTGACTGGTGTGAGTGGGTCCGGCAAAAGCACGCTCGTCGATGACATTCTGCGGCGCGCGCTGTTCCGCAAGCTGTATGGGTCGAAGGACCGTCCCGGCGCGCATCGCGAAATTAATGGCTTTGAACATCTGGATAAGGTCATCGTGATCGATCAGACGCCGATTGGCCGCACGCCGCGCAGCAATCCGGCCACGTACACGGGCATGTTCAACCACATTCGCGATCTGTTTTCGAAATTGCCAGCAGCGAAGATCCGCGGCTACGACGCGGGACGGTTCAGTTTCAATGTGAAGGGCGGCCGCTGCGAGAAATGCCAGGGCGACGGCCTGATCAAAATCGAAATGCACTTCCTGCCGCCGCTCTATGTCGGTTGCGAGGCCTGTAACGGCAAACGGTACAATCGCGAGACGCTCGAAATCACCTACAAAGGAATGAACATCGCGGACGTGCTGGCGATGACGGTGGACGAGGCGATGAATTTCTTCCGCGCAGTGCCGCAACTTAACGAGGCGTGCCGGATGCTGGCGGAAGTCGGCCTTGGCTATATTCGGCTGGGCCAGCAGGCCACGACGCTCAGCGGCGGCGAGGCGCAGCGCATCAAGCTTGCGGCCGAGTTGAGCCGCAAAGCCACCGGCCACACGCTTTACATCCTTGACGAGCCGACCACCGGTTTGCATTTCCACGACGTGGCCAAACTCCTGGAAGTGCTTTTCAAATTGCGCGCCTCGGGCAACACGTTGATCGTCATCGAACACAATCTTGACGTCATCAAGACCTCCGATTGGATCGTGGACCTTGGCCCGGAGGGCGGCGGAGGGGGTGGACGCATCGTGGCCGAAGGACCGCCGGAGGCGGTCGCGCGGTGCGAAGCCAGTTACACCGGGCGATTTTTGCGTCGCATCCTGTTCCCGTCGCCGGCAGCATGAGGCGAAACGTGAAAGAATTTTTGTGCGCCCGGCTTTGGCTGATTTACAGGCAACGATGGATTGTTACGTTGGTGGTCGCGGGGAGCCTGTCTTTGATTGTTTGCCTTCACGGAGCCAGCGGCGCGGAAGGCCGCGCTTACGATGTGGCGCGAAACGTTTTTTACAGCGGTTCCTATGAACTGGCGGAAAAGGAGTTCGCCGATTTTATTAAAGACCATCCGGCTTCGGACAAGATTCCGGAAGTCGTCCTCCTCCAGGCCCAATGCCGCTATCAGTTGAAGAAATTCGACGATGCGCTGGCGCTGTTGCGCGCGCGGCTGGTCAACGCGGGCAAATTGGCCGACCAGTACCGGTACTGGATCGCGGAGTCGCTGTTCCGGAAAAGCGATTACGCCGGGGCCGCGACGGCTTTTGCTCAAGTGTTGAGCGACTTTCCCGGTTCCTCCCGCCGATTGGACGCGAGCCTGGGCGAAGCTTACGCGCGGTTCAAACTTGGCGATCAGCAGCGAACGGTCGATTTGCTCGGCCAACCGAACGGGGCGTTTCAGCAGGCGGTGGAAAACCAAATAGATGATGAGCGGGCGATTCGGGGCCATTTGCTCCTGGGCGAAGCTTATCTGGGCTTGAAACAGTTTCAAAAGGGCGAAGAAACGATGACCCGGCTCGGAGGCCGGAATCTGTCTCCGGAACTGAACTGGCAACGCTTGTACCTGCTGGCGCGTTTGCAGTTGGCGCAGCAACAGATTGATGGGGCTCTGCAAACAGTGACGAACTTGCTGAGCCAGCTTTCCACGATCACCAATGCTGCCGCGTTGAATTTGCAGGCCGACGCAGCGGCTTTGCAGGGAGAAGTCTTTGAGCAAAAAGGCATGGCGGAATCAGCCGTTCAGGCTTATGAAAGAAACCTCAACACCAACGTTCCGTCCGCCCGTCGTCAGCAGGCGTTGCAGCAAATCGTCAAGCTGACGCTCGCGCAAAATAAAATCGGGGAAGCGAGCAAACGTCTGGAGTCGTTCGTGGCGCAAAATCCGAAAGATTCAATGCTGGATTTGTTGCGATTGACGTTGGGGGAGGTGCGGCTCAAGGAGTATTACGCACTGCCGGCAGCAACACGCAGGAATGCGACGAACCTGTTGCACCAGGCCAGGACTCAATTCGAACAAATCATTGCCAACACGAACAACCAATTCGCCGCCAAGGCGCAAGTGGATCGCGGCTGGTGTCTTTGGGAGGAGGGCCAGACCGGCGGCAGCACGAACCGGATCACAGACAGTTTGATTGCCTTCCAGGCGGCCGCGGAGCAACTGCCGCGCTCGGAAGAACAGGCCGTTGCCCGATTCAAATTGGCCGACTGCCAGCTCAACCTGGCGAGCTACGCCTACGCTCTCTCGAACTACTGGCTGGTCGCAACCAACTACGCGGACCTGCCCGGAGTCCAGAGCGAGATGGTCGGGCTGGCGCTTTATCAGATTGTGCACGCCAGCATTCAACTGGGCGATCTGGGAAGCGCAGACCAGGCTGTGCAAAAAATCCTGGCTGACTATCCGCCTGGCGATTCGAACGATCGCAGTTTGCTGCTCTACGGCCAGGCGAAAGGTCATTTGAATTCGCCGGAGGAGGCGCGGCAGTTCTTCGACAGATTCATCGAAAAACTTCCGAACTCTCCCGAACTGCCGAAAGTCGAATTGGCGGTCGCCCGGACGTACGAGCTGGAAGGAAATTGGCGGATGGCGGCGGACCTTTACGCCCACTGGTTGGCAAAACACGCGGATCATGTTTTGCGGCCGGACGTTGAATTCGATTGCGCCCGGGCCAATGACCTTGCGGGGAACGAAAGAAACGCATTCCAGCTTTTCACCAACTTTGTCGCTCAATTTCCCACGAATCAGTTCGCGCCGCGGGCGCAATTCTGGGTGGCCACCCACTTTTATCGGCTCGGAGGAACGAACTACGTGAAAGCAGAAGAAAATTTCCAGAAGATTTATCAAAATGCGAACTGGCCGCAACAGACGGAACTTTGCTTTCAGGCGATGATGATGGCTGGCCGCGCCGCGTCCAAACGCCAGGGGTATAATGACGCAGTGAATTACTTCACAAACCTGATCGACAAGTTGATCAACCTTAACCCTTCATCGCCGCTTTTGCCAAAAGCGTATTTCGCGCTGGCGGACACTTACATCGTCTATCCGGAAGCCGTCCCGGGTTCACTCAATCCGGTGAACAGTTTCAAGGAAGCGATCAGTGTGTTGGACAAAATCACCCGGGAATATCCGACCAATGCTCTGGCGCCGCTGGCCTGGGGGCGCATGGGAGATTGCTATTTTCAAATGGCCTCGGTGGATGCCAATAATTATGAAAAGGCTGTGTCTGCCTACACACAAGCGCTCACCAACAATCTGGCGGACGTGAGCTGCCGCAGTATCGCTGAAGTCCATCTCGCCCAGGTTCTGGAAAAACAGGCCGGTCTGGCTTCGGCGACCGGGCGGACGAACCTGCTGGCTGAGGCGCTGCGACACTATTTGTACGTCGTGGAAGGCAAAAATTTAAGCGAGAATGAGGTGGCTGACCCGTTCTGGGTGAAAGAAGCTGCGGTGGCCGCCGCGCGTTTGGCCGAAGACCAGAAGCGCTGGAACGTTGCGACAAAACTGTATCTCCAGTTGAAGGAGCTGCTTCCGTCGCTGCGTAAAACCTGGGAGCTGCAGTTGGAAAAGATGGAACGAATTGGATCTCAGATAGAGCCGGCAGATAATTGAAAAGAAAATTCAGCCCGTAGTTTGACACTCCTTTATTGTTCTGTTAGTCTCTTGGTGTTCAGTTCATCCATGAATACCGTCGTTGAGAATGACGCAGTTGTCCGTCTGACCGAAAGCGCAGCCGGTCACGTCAGAACGCTTCTGGCTAACGAGAGGGAAAACGCCGGCAAGTCGCTGCGCGTGTTTGTCGAGGGCGGGGGCTGCTCGGGGATGCAGTACGGCCTCGTGTTCGATGACAAGCGCGACGACGACTTTGCCACCGAATGCCACGGAGTTTCCGTTCTGGTGGACCCGTTCAGTGCCAATTATCTCCGCGGCGCGGTTATCGATTTCAAGGACGAGCTTACCAGCGGCGGGTTTAAAATTTCCAACCCCAACGCCCGGCAGAGCTGCGGTTGTGGAAAGTCTTTCGAGGCCTGAGCAGGATACGTCCTGCGCGGGCTAATCAATGCCGTTCCGTGCGATGCGGAACGGCTTTTTATTTTCCTAAGGAAAGAGCACCCTTCAACCAGCGCAACTGCTTCATGGTCCCAAAGAACAAATTGCAAACTCCGAACATACGGCGGGGCAGCGACAGCCAGTACGATGAGGTGACCTGGAAACGTCACCCTCGCGAAGATGGCGGTTGGGAAAATTGCACCGAGATGCGTTCGATAAGGGCCAGGCCACAGGCCCGGCCGCACGCATCCTTGTTCAACGTGACCCCCAGCACGCCTGCGGCTGCCGGATATTTCCCCAGCCAGTGGCCGATTCGCCGCCCGGCCTTTTCCAGGTTCCCTTCCGGCGCGCGCGCCAGGCCGGTGTGGATCTTATTCAACTGACCTTTCAATCGCTCCAACTGCCGGTCCAACATGGCCCGCTCTTTGGCCGCCCGATCCGGGCTGCGGCACAAAATAAATCGTTCCCTTTCTTGGAGCGTGGCCAGGAGTTTGACTTCCAATCCGGGCCGAGCCTCCTGCCAGCCGCTCTGATCCAGCAGCGCAGCTTGATGGGCTTTCAACTGACTCCTGGGCGTGCCCACCAGATACGTCGCGCCGCGGGCTCGCAGCCACGCCAGGTTGGTCTCGCTGGCGATGCCTCGGTCCACCACCCACACGCGCTGGGCTTGGCCATACTTGTCTTCCATCTGCCGCACGATGTCCTGGAGCGTGGTCACGTCGTGGCGGTTGCCGGCAAACACTTCGTAGGCCACAGGCAAGCCTTCCGGCGTGACGAAGAACACTTCGCAGTCGTTCAATGGCAAAGGGCAGGTTCATAATCAATCGAGAGATTTGCAAATGTCGTTGGACAAAAGCTGTCCGAGGGAAAGCGTTCCGAGTTGGCATGTGGTTGGGATTTTGTTTGATTAAACGAACCGGCGGTCATTGATCAG
>QHPA01000499.1 GCA_003218935.1 Verrucomicrobiota bacterium | reverse complement strand
AGAGAAGCGAGCCGGGCCGGAGCGGATTTGGACGGCGATTCGTTCAAGGTCACAGGGAACGGGCAACAGATACTCCTCCATCGCGCTGCTTGGAAGCAGAATTTCCAGGCGTGAAAGCATCGACAATTTCTCGCGGCGATTTTCGAACAAACATTTTGACGCCTTGTCCAGGTTGGAGTAACTACCACGCGGATATCATAACACAAACCACGGAGATAAATATGAGCACAACTGGAACTGCGTCGAAGAACGTGTTGAACTCGGACGTTGAAATCAAAGGAAACATCAAATTTTCCGGCGAACTGACCTTTGACGGAAAACTGGACGGCGAAATCCACACCGACGGCACCTTGAACCTGGGCGACGGCGCGGTCGTCAACGGCAACATCAGTGCCGCCAACGTTGTCGCGCGCGGCAAAGTCAACGGCAACATTACCGCCAAGGATAAGATCGACATCAAAGCCAAGACGGAATTGTTCGGGGACATCCGCGCGGCAAAACTCGCCATCGAGGAGGGAGTGACGTTTGTCGGCAAGACCGAGGTCAACCCCAACAAGGTCTCTCCCACCGCTCCGCCTTCGCGGATGAGCGAGGCGCCCAGGATTCCTGAACCAGCCAAATTAGGCGGACGCTGACTCGCGGCCGTCGTCCGAGCGGGTGAGCATTGAATGCCAGCGAAGAAACAGGCCAAGGTCCTGGTGAGCTGCCCGCGCTGCGGGCACCAGCAGTCGGAACCCCGTGCCGCCATCTCCACGGCCTGCAAAAAATGCGGGCAATACATCCGCGTTAAGGAGGTCCTCAAGCCCGCCGCCCGGCCGGCCAGCCGGCCGAAGGAGTTGCGGAAACTCGTCTGCTTCGAGTGCGGCACCGAGTTGGAGGTGGCGGTCAGCGCACAGTCAACGATGTGCAAACGCTGCAGCAGCCACATCGACCTGCGCGATTACCACATCTCCAACGCGGTTTCCAAGAATTTCAAAACCAAAGGTGAACTCGTCCTGGAACCCAAAGGTTACGTCTTCAACACGGAAGCCCTCGTCGGTGATGCCATCATCAAAGGAAAATTTCTCGGCAAGCTCGTCGCGGAACGTTCGCTGACGATTTACTCGACTGCGGATATCAAAGGACATTTCAAGGCGGGCCGGCTCGTTATTCCGGCGGAAAATCATTTTCGATGGAAGGAGGAGATCACGGTTGGAGCGGCCGAGATTGCGGGCGAACTTGCCGCCGACTTGCGCGCCACTGGTGGCGTCGTGCTCCGGGCAACGGGCCGACTGTTTGGCGATGTTCAGGCGAAGAACCTGGTGGTTGAGGAAGGGGCGGTTATGGTAGGGAAGGCGAAGATCGGAGTGTCAAAATCGTAGCTTCCTGGACCTGGCTGGCTCCAGGATCAAATCAAAACGCCCGTCGGACGCGTTAAGCGAAGAACGACTTAAAGGGTAGCCACGATTTTCGCGCGTTCGTGATGATATTCGGAAGGGGTGATTCTGTCCGCCTTGTAAAGTTCGGTCAGTTCGTTCAGGCGCGCCAGACCGGTTTTGTTCGAGGTTTGAAAGGTGACCGGCGAAGCGCCGATGGCCGGCGTTCCGCGCGTCGGCACGGCGGCCAGTTGAGCGTTCACGCCGGCAGATTGCGTGGCCGGACCCGCAACGGCTGGCGCCGCCTCGGCCGGAGTGATGGTCCCTTTCGACTCTGCAATCTTCATGCGCAGAATTCTGGTCTGTTCCGCTGTGTCCGGCCGGATGCCCGCTTTCAACTCCGTTTCGCTTTGATTCGGATTCGCCACCGCCTTGGCTTGCGCCTCGGGAATTGATTGCGGCTGAACCGAACGGTTGTTGCGGTCTCCGGCAATTTTCAGCCGCATTAGCTCACGCGCTCTGGCTTCCAATTCCGGCGTCAGCGTTGCGCCGGCCGCTTCGGGAACGAAGTTGGTCTTCTCCTCTGTCCGTGACTCGGCGATCTTTTGATGCAGCGCCTGGTCGCCCAGAGTGACGGTTTCGGCCTGGGCCCGAACGCCGGTCTGCGGGTCACGGACTTTCTGCTTCGCTGCCTGTTTCGCTTTCGCCTGCGCCTTGGGAGCGGAAGGTGGCGGGGCGGGCTTCTGTCCCGCGCTAACATCGGCGATCTTTTGATGCAGCGCCTGCTCGGCGACGGCGCCGGTTTCGGCCTGGGCCGGAACAGCCCTCGGCGGTTCACTGAGTTTCTGTTTCGGTGCTGGTTTCGCTTTCGCCTGCGCCTTGGGAGCGGAAGGCGGCGGGGCGGGCTTCTGTTCCGCGTTCAACTCGGCAATCTTTTGATGCAGCGTCTGCTCGGCGACGGCGCCGGTTTCGGCCTGGGCCGGAACGGCCCCCTGCGGTTCACTGAGTTTCTGCTTCGCTGCCTGTTTCGCTTTCACCTGCGCCTTGGGAGCGGAAGGCGGCGGGGCGGGCTTCTGTTCCGCGTTCAACTCGGCAATCTTTTGATGCAGCGTTTGCTCGGCGACGGCGCCGGTTTCGGCCTGGGCCGGAACGGCCCCCTGCGGTTCACTGAGTTTGTGTTTCGCTGCCTGTTTCGCTTTCACCTGCGCCTTGGGAGCGGAAGGCGGCGGGGCGGGCTTCTGTTCC
>QHPA01000229.1 GCA_003218935.1 Verrucomicrobiota bacterium | reverse complement strand
GGCTTGGAAGGTTCCATCACCCTTGCCCAACATTACGGAAACATTGTCCGATGCAGAGTTGGCCACAACCAAATCAGGCTTGCCGTCGCCGTTGAGGTCGCCCGCAGCGACAGATTGGGCGCCTGCTCCCGTGCTATAATTAACGACCGCTTTGAAGGTGCCGTCGCCGTTGCCTAAGAGCACCATGTTTCCTGCTCCGTCGCAACCGTCAACCATCGCCAAATCCAGTTTGCCGTCGCGATTGAAGTCGCTTAACATCAGTGAGACCGGGCACCTTTCGGCCGTGTAATTAGCCAAGGCTTGGAAGGTGCCGTCGCCTCTACCCAACATAACTGAGACTGCTTTCAGATCGGGACTCGCGACGGCCAGGTCGGCCCTGCCGTCACCGTTGAAGTCGCCCACCGCCCAGGGACCATACGCGGCGCTGGAGTTAACCGCGTTCTGGAACGTGCCATTGTTGTTGCCCAAAAATACATCGATAGACCTATTGGTAAAGGTGCCGCTGGTTTGGTCGTACGCCCCTCCGTTGGCTACTAATAAGTCGGGCTTGCCATCCCCGTTGAAATCAGCAACCGCGATGAAATACGGATTCGTTCCTGCGCTGTAGTTGATTGCGGTCTGAAAAGTTCCATCGCCATTGCCCAACAACACTGAAACCTTGCCGGAACCGGAGTTGGCCACGGCTACGTCAGGTTTGTTGTCTCCGTTGAAATCGCCGACCGCAACGTATGAAGCAACCGTTCCGGTGTCGTAGTCGCCGGCAGTCTGGAAGGTTCCATCGCCGTTGCCCAAGAGCACCGACATGTAGCCCAAGCCGGTGAATCCTTTGTTGACGACTAGGAGGTCCGGTTTGCCATCGTCGTTGAAGTCCCCCACCGCCATTGTAGTCGGATTTCCGCCTGCGCTAGATCTGCCAGCGCTCCGGAAAGTGCCATCGTTGTTTCCTAATAACACCAATATGTCGGTCGAACCCAGTACAGCTAAGTCGAGTTTTCCATCACCGTTGAAGTCGCCTGCTGACATATAACCTGTGGGCCAGGGTGAGTTCACCGCCGTCTGAAAGGTGCCGTCACCGTTGCCAAGCAGAACCAAGATGCCCAGGGAGTTCTCCTGGTTAAGCGCAAGATCGGGCTTCCCGTCACCGTTGAAGTCACCCACCACCTCGGCTTGAGGCCCCACTCCAGGGTTAAAGATAGGTGCCGCGGCGAAGCTGGGACTTGAGCAGGTGTCGCCAACAACTGCTATGCCGTGAAAAAGATTGGCGAGCAGGATAGAAGTGGCAACGGCTGTTGGACGCAGGGCGAAGATTCTCATTGCTGCGGATTCACTCACTTTGATCCTTTCAACGTATTTTCTATGAGCAGCCCAAACTAATTCCGGGAGCTTCGGACATCAAGAGGAAAGTGGTGCCAGTGAGTTTGGAGACACCGACTAACGCAGCTCAGCAATGAAACCGCTTGGCAAGTGAACGGAACTCCAGTAAGCAAAGCCCTTTCTTTGATTATGTTGTTTAAAGCCTTTTTGATCACAATCCTGTTCGCCCTCGGTTTGCGCGCGCAGCAAGGCGACGAGGGTGGCGAGCCACAAACTCCCCGCGTTTCCAAGGAGTTGATCCCGCCCGCGCCGGCATTGCCGCCGGATCAAGCGTTGAAGTCATTCAAACTCCAACCCGGTTTCCGCCTCGAGGTGGTCGCCTCCGAGCCGCTGGTGCGTGACCCGGTCCAGATCGCGTTCGATCCCGATGGCCGTTTGTGGGCGGTCGAAATGCGCGGCTATATGCCGAGCATTGATGGCATCGGCGAAACCAACAAGGTGGGCGATGTGGTCGTTCTCGAAGACACTGACGGCGACGGCAAAATGGACAAGCGGACAGTTTTTCTCGAAGGCCTCGTGATGCCGCGCGCGCTGGCGCTGGTGCGCGGCGGCGCGCTCGTGGCCGAACCGCCGAACCTCTGGTTTTGTCGCGACACGAACGACGACCTGAAGTGTGACGAAAAAACTCTGGTCGCCGGAGATTACGCGACCGAGGACGATCCGAAGCTCGGCGTGCGCGCGAGTCCTGAACACGCGCCGAACGGCCTGCTCCGGGCGCTTGACAACTGGATTTACAGCGCGAACCACACCACGCGCTTTCGCAACACCGACGGCGCGTGGCAGCGCGAGCCGACCATTTTCCGCGGGCAATGGGGCATTTCGCAGGACGATTTTGGACGGCTGTTCTACAACTCGAATGAAGACCCGTTGCGTGTCGATTTCGTGCCCTCAACTTATCTGGGGCGCAATCCGCATTATCGCAGCGTCGCGGGCGTCAGCGTGCAGCTTTACGACGACAAAGCAGTCTGGCCGATCCGCGTCAATCCCGGCGTCAATCGCGGCTATCGCCCGGGCCAGTTGCGGTCCGACGGCACCCTGGCCACGTTCACCGCCGCGTGCGCGCCCCTGGTGTATCGCGGGGATAATTTCCCGCGCGAGTACGAAGGGAATGTCTTCGTATGCGAACCGGCCGGCAATCTGATCAAGCGTTACGTGCTCGAAGACCGCGGCGTGGGATTCAAAGCGAAGAATGCTTATGACCATGCGGAGTTCCTGGCCTCGACCGATGAACGGTTTCGCCCGGTGAATCTCAGCAACGGACCGGACGGCTGCCTTTACATCGTCGATCTGTATCACGGCATTCTGGAACACCGCATTTATATCACGAGCTATCTGCGCCAGCAAATTCTCTACCGGGGCCTCGAAAAGAACACCGACCTCGGACGCGTCTACCGCGTCGTCAGCGAATCCAAACCACCGGGGCCGAAGCCACATCTCGCGAAGGCGAGATCCGAGGAGCTGGTCAAATGCCTTTCACATCCGAACGGCTGGTGGCGCGACACCGCGCAGCGATTGCTCGTGGAGCGAAACGATTCATCGGCGGTCGCGCCGCTGAAACGAGTGGTGATTTCCGGTGAAGATTCATTGGGCCGATTGCACGCGTTGTGGGCCCTTGATGGGATGAGGCAACTCGATTTCATCACGTTAAAAAAGGCGATCTCGGACCCGCATCCCGAAGTGCGCGCCGCGGCGATGCGCATCAGCGAGCCGTTGTTGAAGAACCAGGCGGAATTGCTCAACGAGTTATTGAAACAGGTCAATGACGCCGCGCCGGAGGTGCAGTTGCAACTGGCGCTCACGCTCGGCGAACTCCTGGACCCGCGAGCGGAGGAAGCGATGGGAAAAATCGCCCGGCAAAACGCGGCGGACCTTTACATTCGCGATGCGCTCATCACGGGACTCGGCGGGCGCGAGCTGGAATTTCTGGAACACCTGCTGGACGACAAAAGTTTGGGCCCCAGGAAAACGGGTTGTGAAATGCTATCAGGCGCGCTGGCTCAATGCGTTTTCACCGAAGCGAAAGCGGACCGTGTCAATCGCTTGCTGGATTTGGCGGCGGAGCGTCCGGCCGGGAACGAGTGGCAGCGACTGGCGTTGCTCGACGGCATCCTCAGCACCGCGCCGCCGGGCGCAAAGGGCAAAGTAAGAATCAAGTCGGTCCGTTTGAACGCGGAGCCGGCGGCTTTGACAGCACTGAGCAAGTGTGAAAGGAAAGAAGTTCAGGAGCGCGCGACAAGAATCGCGGATCTACTCATGTGGCCGGGCAAGCCGGGCGCGGAACCAGAAGTCGCCGTGAAACCGCTGACGCCGGAGGAGCAGAAGCGGTTCGAGCAGGGCAAAGAGCTTTACCTGATCAGTTGCGGCGCCTGTCATCAGCCGCACGGCATGGGCCAGGAGGGGCTGGCACCGCCACTCGCGGATTCGGACTGGGTCCTGGGGCCGCCGCAGCGACTCGTGCGCATCGTGCTGCACGGCCTGCACGGCCCCATCAACGTCAAAGGCAAGACCTTTCAACTCGACATGCCGGCGCTCGGCGTTTTCGACGATGACCAAATTGCTTCGCTTTTGACTTACGTCCGTCGCGAATGGGGCCATACGGCTGGTCCGGTCGAACCCGGCTCCGTGAAAAGCATCCGCGCAGAGACCGAGAAACGCGAGGAAGCATGGAGCGAGGCGGAGTTGTTGAAAATCCCATGAATCCATAGCCGCAAGAAGGCACAAAATTCACAAAACTCCTTGTGCTTTTTGCGCTTTTTTGTGGCCAAATCCCGTCCTCAACATGTTCAGCCTTCAAAAGAAGATCGCCCTCGTCACTGGCGCAGGCTCCGGCATTGGCGCGGCAATTGCGGAAACGTTCGCGCGCGCCGGCGCATTTGTGTTCGTCACCGACTGCGACGAAAAAAGCGGAAGTGAAACGACCGACAGACTCAAAGCGCAGAAAGGCCAGGCTGAATTTCTCGCGCTGGATGTGACGAGCGAAGAGCATTGCCGACGCGTCGCGAAAACGGTTTTCGACAGCCAGGGACGAATGGATGTGCTGGTGAACAACGCCGGCATCGGCCACGTCGGCACGATGATGCAGACGAGCGGCGCGGATTTGGACCGGCTCTATGCGGTCAACGTGCGCGGTGTGTTCAACGTCACGAAGGCCTTTCTGGCGGACATGCTCAAGCGAAAATCGGGCAATATCATCAACCTCGCCTCCATCGGCGGCGTCGTCGGCGTCCGTGATCGCGTGGCTTACTGCACGACGAAATTCGCTGTGGCCGGACTCACCAAAAGCATGGCACTGGACCACGCGCAGGACGGCATCCGCGTGAATTGCATCTGTCCCGGTCGTGTGGAAACGCCGTTCGTGGCCGCGCGACTGAAAGAGTACCCGGACCCCGAACAGGCGCGGCGTGAAATGTCCAGCACGCAAGCGGTCGGTCGAATGGGCAGGCCGGAGGAGATCGCCGCCGCAGCGCTTTATCTCGCGAGCGATGAATCGGCGTTCGTCACCGGGACTGAGTTCATCATCGACGGCGGATTCAGCGCGGGGAAGTAATTGAGCATGAAGACAACATTCCAAAAATAGAAGACCGCTTGTGCCAGGCAGCGAATAGAAAGATGGCTGAGACAGGCGCCCTGAAACCAAATGCTTCCCCAAGCGATCATTTGGCCAGAGCGACGATGTAGCGCTGCAACCGCGCGGTTTCATCGGGGAGTTTCAAGTGGAGGTAAATCTGGTGCAGGGTGGAGCACATGCGCAGCAAAATCCTGCGGGGTGTGGCCGGCGTCAGCAGACCCTCCTGATAACCGTAACTGGTTTGGACGAGGTATTTCACGCAGTCGTTTTTGGTAAGCAGTTTGCCGCGGTTGAAAGCGTCGATATACAACTCATCAGTCGAGCATTGGAAGCGGCAGAGGAAATGGCCGGGCATCCGGATCCCGGTCACGGGCAGGTGCAAACGTCGGGACAAAAAAAGATAGACCATGCAGAGACTGATCGGGTTGCCCGTGCGCCGGTCGATCACGCGGTTCAAGTAGCTGTTTTCCGGTTCGTAGTAATTCTCCTCGTTGCCGCGGAAACCGAGTCCAGAAAAGAGATATTGATTGATGGCGGACAGGATCTGATCGGGTTTAGAGGTGAAATCAATCCGCTCCCGCAAATCGCCGGCGTAACTGTCAAACAACGCCTGGTACGCGGCGACGTTAGTGTCTGGATGCCGCGTCTGGGCGAGCAGCCATGTCCCCTGCTCCAGGTCGAGGTCTTCCCCATGCTGAGAGAGACAAAAGGCGAGAAACCGATTGTCGGCCGATTGCCGTCCCAGGTGGTCGCTGATCTCCTGCGCCCGCCGCCTTAAAACCGGGTCGCTGCTCAGTACGTGCGGCTGCATCCAGAGAATCGCCGTCTGGCCGTAGGAAAGAATTTTTTTCCGGACCAGGTGGTAAACTGCCGGGTCCTCATCCGCCAACAGCTTGATCAATGCCGTTCGCTGGCTCTCGGACAGAGCTTGCGACTTCTCAGTGGCAACGGAAGAACTCATGGGACCGGAACGGGAATATTTTGGCAGAAAACGCGCCAACAATCAATCACCAAACGAAAAAACTTGAAGCGCCTTTGCACCTCCTGTACACGCGCCGAGCGAGGAGACTGGCCGTCACTGAGCGTCCGGCTCGTCCCTTTTGTTTTCCTTGTTGGACTCTCGCTCGTCGAATATCTTACGGAGCAGCTCCCGCTGCTGGTCGCGGGTGCGCCGGCGGACCGCCCATACATCCAGCAAGGCAGTCAACATGGCCAGAGCGGTGAACCCCATGCACGTCAGCCAATAAATGACGAAACCCGCGCCCTCCAGGTGAGGTTTCAGGATCGTTTGCCCCCAAATCAACATGCCAGCGGCGATGATCAAAAAGAAAACGCCGAACCACCGGCGGCGGGCATCAGCAGCATTGCCGGACATGGAGGAAGGTTATCACGCTGAAGTTGCTTTTCCTAGGAGCAAAACAGCTCGAATTTGACCGTGCATCATTCACGCGAGAGACCAAAAATCTTTTGCAGTCACAGTGCGTTCTGATAGACTCTCGATCATCCAGAGAAAATCAGAAGACATGAATCCGAAAAATGAAAAATTCAGCCGACGACCCGCAGTTTGAGCATGATGCCTGCGGCGTTGGCCTGGTGGCCAACCAGGAAGTCGCGGAGGAGTCATGCAAATAACAAAACAACTTGCCATCTTTTTGGAAAACCGACCGGGCATGCTGGCGCGCGTGTGCGACGCGCTCGCCGAAGCTAAAATCAACATCTACGCCATCACCACCAGCGACACGGTGGACCACAGCGTCATTCGCATGGTAGTGAGCGACGCGCGCAAGGCGCTTCTGCTATTCGAAGAGCGCGGCACACTTGTCGTCGAAGACGACGTGTTGATGGTGGACGGTGACAACAAGCCCGGCTCGCTGGCGAAAATGGCCCACAAACTCGCCAGCGCTAAAATCAACATTGAGTACTGTTACTCCGCCACCAGCCCCGACGCTAAAAAGGGCCTTTTGATTTTGCGCGCTTCCGACGCCCGGAAGGCGCTGAAGGTGTTGAACAGTTGAAGTATGGCCCCGCCGGCGAGCTTGTTTGCCTCCGCAGGCCGGGGATTCGGCCGCTCGCTCGGCGGGCGGCCCGAAACACCTGGACTCGCGGACCGGAGGTGATTAACCGTGGTCCCCCAGGCCTTGTCCGCGGCACCGTGGAGCAGACCGCAGGTGTTGCACTGTCGATATTTTCCATTTGCGCTCTTGCAGACGCGCCCGTTTCAGTAAACACTAATCAAATTTTAACGTGGCATCCCGGCAAACGAGAACCACGGCAACGCAGAACCCGTTGCGCCATGAAGATGCGGAAATGAAAGACCCGAACACGAAAACGAACGGCCTGCCTGGCAAGCAGGGCCTCTATGATCCCTTTTTCGAACACGAAGCCTGCGGCGTCGGCTTCGTGGTCAACGTCAAAGGCAAGAAATCGCACCAGATCATTCAGCAGGCGTTGCAGGTGCTCCGGAACCTGGACCATCGCGGGGCCTGCGGGTGCGAAGCCAACACGGGCGACGGTGCGGGCCTCCTGATGCAGATACCGCATGCCTTCCTCCAGAAGCAATGTGATAAACTCGGCTTCAAGCTTCCGAAGCCCGGTCAGTATGGCGCCGGCCTCATTTTCCTGCCTCAGGACCCGCCCGAACGGCAGCAATGCGAGAGAGCGTTTGAGAAGATCGTCAAAGAAGAAGGCTTGAAGATCATCGGTTGGCGCACTGTTCCAACGGATAATTCTTCGCTCGGCGCCACCGCCAAAGCGTCGGAGCCGTTCATACGGCAGGTCTTCATCGCGCGTGGACGCTCGCTGAAGGACGACATGGTCTTCGAGCGCAAGCTGTATGTCATCCGCAAACGCTCGGCGAACATCATTCCCCACCTGGCGCTCTTGCAGGCGCGTTACTGGTATGTCGCCAGCCTGTCCTACAAGACGCTGGTTTATAAAGGCATGCTTTTGACCGAACAGGTCACCCGATTCTATCCTGACCTGAACGATCCCTTGATGGAGAGCGCGTTGGCTTTGGTGCACTCGCGTTTCAGCACCAACACGTTTCCGAGCTGGAACCGCGCGCATCCCTATCGCTATCTCGCGCACAATGGCGAAATCAACACGCTTCGCGGCAACATCAACTGGATGCACGCGCGCCAGGCCATGTTCGAGTCCGAATTGTTCGGCGACGACATCAAGAAGATCCTGCCGGTCATCAACACCGATGGCAGCGACTCGGCGATGTTCGACAACTGCCTCGAACTGCTCGTGCTGGGCGGCCGTTCCCTGCCCCACGCCGTCATGATGATGATCCCCGAACCGTGGGAAAACCACGAGAGCATGAGCGCGGAGAGGCGCGCGTTTTACGAATATCATTCCTGCCTCATGGAACCGTGGGACGGCCCGGCGTCCATCGCGTTCACCGACGGCATCCGTATCGGGGCGGTGCTCGACCGCAACGGGCTGCGTCCGTCGCGATACTACGTCACCAAAGATGACCTCGTGATCATGGCGTCCGAAGCGGGCGTACTGCCAGTGGAGCCGGAGCGCATCGCCATCAAGGGTCGCCTCCAGCCCGGGCGCATGTTTCTCGTGGATACCGAAGAGGGCCGCATTGTCGCGGATGAAGAGTTGAAGATCAGGTTCGCCAAGGCCCACCCGTATCAGGAGTGGCTCGCCAGGAACCATGTGTTGCTGAAAGACCTGCCAGAGCCATCGCGCGGCACTGATCCCGGCCACCACAAGGTCCTGCGACGCCAGCAGGCGTTCGGCTACACGTTCGAGGATTTAAGATTTATCGTCGGCCCGATGGCGAACGACGGTGTGCAGCCGCTCGGTTCGATGGGCACGGACACGCCGCTCGCGGTGCTCTCGAACAAGTCGCAGTTGATCTATAATTATTTCAAACAGCTCTTCGCGCAGGTCACCAATCCGCCCATCGACCCGATTCGCGAGGAGAACATCACGTCCACGGAGACAATGGTCGGCTCCGAGGGCAACCTGCTCAAGCCAACTCCGGAGAGTTGTCGGATGATCAAGCTGGCGCATCCGATCGTCAGTCGCGGCGAGAAGGGTCTCGCAAAGTCGATGGAGGAACTCTCCGTCATGGCGCGCCGCATGATCGAGGAAGAGGAGTGCAACGTCCTTATCCTCTCCGACCGCGGCGTCACGAAAGACTACGCGCCGATTCCGTCGCTGCTCGCGGTCGCGGGCCTGCACCATTATCTCATTCGCGAAGGCCTGCGCACGCGCGTGTCGCTCGTGCTCGAGACCGGAGATGCACGCGAGGTGCACCACTTCTCGCTGCTGATCGGCTACGGTTGCAGCGCGATCAACCCCTATCTCGCCTTCGGAACCCTGGACGACATGATTCGCGAGGGCATGCTGCCGAACCTCGATCACAAAACCGCGATCAAAAAATACATCAAGGCTGCGGTGAAAGGCGTGGTGAAGACCATGGCCAAAATGGGTATTTCCACCATCCAGAGCTACCGCGGCGCGCAAATCTTCGAGGCCATCGGACTAAATCAATTGATCATCGACAAATATTTCAGCTGGACGCCGTCCCGCCTGGAGGGCGTCGGTCTCGAGGTGTTGGCCGAAGAAGTGTTGCAGCGGCACCGCCACGCTTTTCCGAAGCGGGAGGTCAACGGCGCCACGCTCGATCCTGGCGGTCAGTATCAGTGGCGCGCCGAGGGCGAATATCACCTGTTCAACCCGCAGACCATCCACAAACTCCAACTCGCCTGCCGCCTGGGCAGCTACAAGATTTTCCAGGAATATGCGGACCTGGTGAACAACCAGGCGAAGAACCTCTGCACGTTGCGCGGACTGTTCGAGTTCAGGTGGGCGGAGAATCCGGTTCCCCTCCAGGAGGTCGAGCCCGTCGAGGAAATCGTGAAGCGTTTCAAGTCGGGCGCGATGTCCTACGGCTCGATCAGCAAAGAAGCGCACGAGGCGCTCGCCATCGCGATGAACCGCCTCGGCGGCAAGAGCAACACCGGCGAAGGCGGCGAAGACCCCGAACGCTACCTCTGGACCAACGAACAGGGCGACTCGAAGAATTCCGCCATCAAGCAGGTCGCTTCCGGACGATTCGGCGTCACGAGCCAATACCTCATCAAAGCGAAGGAACTCCAGATCAAGATGGCCCAGGGCGCGAAGCCGGGCGAAGGGGGCGAATTGCCGGGCCGCAAGGTCTATCCGTGGATCGCCAAGACGCGCCACACGACGCCAGGCGTCGGCCTTATCTCGCCGCCGCCGCACCACGATATTTATTCCATCGAAGACCTCGCGGAGTTGATTCACGACCTGAAAAACTCCAACCGCCACGCGCGGATCAGCGTGAAGCTCGTTTCGGAAGTGGGCGTGGGCACGATTGCCGCCGGCGTCTCGAAGGCGCACGCGGACGTGGTCCTCATCAGCGGCCACGATGGCGGGACTGGCGCGTCGCCGCTCTCCTCGATCAAGCACGCCGGCACGCCCTGGGAACTCGGACTCGCCGAAACGCACCAGACGCTCGTGCTCAACAACCTTCGCAGCCGCATTTACGTCGAGACGGACGGCCAACTCAAGACGGGCCGCGATGTGGCCGTCGCCGCGTTGCTCGGCGCCGAGGAGTTCGGTTTCGCCACCGCGCCGCTGGTCACGCTGGGTTGTATCATGATGCGCGTTTGTCACCTGAACACGTGCCCCGTCGGAGTGGCCACGCAAGACCCGCAATTGCGCGAGCGGTTCACCGGCAACCCGGATCACGTCGTGAATTTTATGAGGTTTGTCGCGCAGGAACTGCGCGAGATCATGGCCAAACTCGGCGTCCGCACGCTCAACGACATGATCGGCCGGACCGACCGTCTCGAGCCTTCAAAGGCCGTCGAACATTGGAAGGCCCGAGGTCTTGACTTCTCGAACATCCTGTACCAGCCGCCCGTGGGTCCGGAGATCGGACGCTATCGCCAGATCGATCAGGACCACGGCCTCGAGAAATCACTCGACGTCACTACGCTGCTTGACCTCTGCAAGCCCGCCATCGAACGCGGCGAGAAGATTCGCGCCGAACTGCCCCTCCGCAACGTGCACCGCGTCGTCGGCACCATCACCGGCAGCGAACTCACCAGGAAGTGGGGGCCAACCGGGCTGCCCGATGACACGATCCACATCAAGTTCACCGGCAGCGCCGGGCAGAGTTTCGGAGCATTCATGCCGCGCGGCATGACGCTGGAACTGGAAGGCGACGCCAATGATTATCTCGGCAAGGGCTTGAGCGGCGGCAAGATCATCCTTTACCCGCCGAAAGGCTCCACGTTCGTGCCGGAGGAAAACATCATCACTGGAAACGTGGCGTTCTACGGCGCAACGAGCGGTGAAGCGTACATCCGCGGCATGGCTGGCGAGCGGTTCTGCGTTCGGAACAGCGGCGTCAACACGGTCATCGAAGCCGTGGGCGATCACGGTTGCGAATACATGACCGGCGGTCAGGTGGTCGTGCTCGGCGCCACGGGCCGCAATTTCGCCGCGGGCATGTCGGGCGGCGTTGCCTACGTGCTCGACGTGACCGGCGACTTTCCCAGCCGTTGCAACATGGCGATGGTAGGGCTGGAGAAGCTGCAAGACCCGCAGGAAGCCGCCGAGGTGCGCGCGATGATCGAACGCCACGTGCGCTACACCGGCAGCGACCGCGGCCGCTTCATCCTCCAACTCTGGGAGGACATGGTGCCGAAGTTCGTGAAGGTGATGCCGAAGGATTACAACCGCGTCCTCATGGCGTTGAAGAAGGCCAATGAATCCGGCCTCAGCGGCGACGAAGCAATCACCGCGGCCTTTGAAGAAAACGCGCGCGACGTGGCGCGCATTGGCGGCGGATAATCTAGGTCCTTGCGCAATGAAAGGCGCCTCACCAGCCAAAATCTGGACGGACGACGAGTTGATGACTTTCGATTCAAAGCATGGCCGCAAGCATGAGTTGCGGCATGGGAGGATTATCCGCTTTTACCTGAGCTGTTGTTAGCAACTGAAACACATGGGCAATCCCAGAGGCTTCATCGAATATCTCCGCGAGCTCCCGGCCGACCGCGCGCCGGCCGAGCGCATCCGCGATTGGGAAGAGTTTCATCACCATTTGGAGACGGCCAAACTGCGGCAGCAGGGGGCGCGCTGCATGGATTGCGGCATTCCGTTCTGTCACACAGGCACGTTGCTCAGCGGCATGGCTTCGGGCTGCCCGATCAACAACCTGATCCCGGAGTGGAACGATCTGGTTTATCGCGGACTTTGGCGCGAGGCGCTCGACCGGCTGCACAAGACCAACAATTTTCCTGAATTCACCGGCCGCGTCTGCCCTGCCCCGTGCGAAGGCTCGTGTGTCCTCGGCATCAATGCCCCGCCCGTCACGATCAAGAACATCGAGTGCTCCATCATCGACAAAGGTTGGGAAGAAGGCTGGGTCACTCCCGAACCGCCGAAGGTCCGCACCGGCAAGAAGGTCGCGGTCGTCGGCTCCGGACCCGCGGGTCTTTGCGCGGCAGCTCAACTCAACCGCGCCGGGCATTGGGTGACCGTGTTCGAGCGCGAGGATCGTCCGGGCGGACTGCTCATGTATGGCATCCCGAACATGAAGCTCGACAAGGAGGAGGTCGTCATGCGCCGCATCAAACTGCTGGAACAGGAAGGCGTCAAATTTGTCTGTAATTGTGACGTGGGCAGATTCCTTTCCGCACAGCAACTCCTCGAGGAATTCGACGCCATCGTCCTTTGCATGGGCGCGACCAAACCGCGCGACTTGCCCACCGAAGGCCGCCAACTCAAAGGCGTCCACTTCGCCATGGATTTTCTCACGGCGAACACGAGGAGCCTGCTCGATGGCCATCGCAACGGCAACTTCATCTCCGCGACAGGCAAGGACGTGGTGGTCATCGGCGGCGGCGACACCGGCACGGACTGCGTCGGCACGGCTATGCGGCACGGCTGCAAGACGCTGCTTCAAGTGGAAATTCTGCCACAACCGCCGATGGACCGTGCGAAAGATAATCCCTGGCCGGAATGGCCCAAGGTTTATCGTCTCGACTACGGACAGGAGGAGGCCGCCGCGAAGTTCGGGGCTGACCCTCGGGTGTACCTCACCACGGCCAAGCGGTTCGTCAGCGACGACCATGGCCAGGTGAAAGCAGTCCACACCGTGCAGGTCCAATGGGAAAGAAATGAAAACGGCCAATGGATGCCGAAGGAGGTTCCAGGAACCGAGCAGGTGCGGCCAGCCCAACTCATTCTTCTGGCCATGGGTTTCCTCGGTCCGGAACAACCCCTGCTCGACTCCCTCGGTGTCGAACGCGACCCCCGCACGAACATCAAAGCCGACTACGGCAAATACCAGACGAGCATCCCGAAGGTGTTCGCCGCTGGCGATTGTCGCCGCGGCCAAAGCCTGGTCGTGTGGGCGTTCAACGAAGGTCGCGGTGCCGCGCGGGAGTGTGACCGTTACCTGATGGGCTGCACCAGCCTGCCTTAAGCAACCCAGGCGGGCAATTCCTCCCGTTCAGCCCGCCTGGCTACAAACCTGTGATGTAACTTTTCAACTGCTCGATCGCGGCGTCCTGGGCGGAAATGGTCCAGTTCACCAGGTCGCCGATTGACACGATGCCCACCAGCTTTTCTCCTTCCAGAATCGGGAGATGGCGGACGCGGTTGTTGGTCATCAGCCGCATGCACTCCTCAACGCTGTGACCCGGCGTCGCGGACACAAGCGGACTCGAAATGATTTCCAGGACTTTTGTCTCGCGGGATGACTTTCCCTTGAGAGCAACCTTCCGGGTGTAATCACGCTCGGAGATCACACCCAGCAGCCTGTGTTCCGACACGACCAGCAATGCGCCGACGTTCTTCTCCGCCATGAGCTGGATCGCCTCGAACACCGTCGCGTCCGGCAAGATGGAATACACCTGGCGTCCTTTCTGATTCAGAATCGTGCCGACGGTGCCGGAGATGTTCATCCTGAAACGCCTCCTTTCCAGTCAAACCGACCGGCGCCGGCCCCCGACGCCTCGCAGATTCGCATTGTTCCGCGGCCATCCGAGGACACGCCACATTGAAGCAGGCTGTCTGGTCTGTTCATAAAGCTTGGTTCCGGGTTTGGTAAGAACGAACCGTTTATATCCGTTGAACGCACAGTTTGGAACCACAAAATTTCAAGCCATCGGCGGGTTGGTGTCCATCCGGGCATCCGTAAACGCTCCAGGTTGTGAACAGTTGAGCCTGCCATCGCTTCTTGAACGGCGCGGAGCCGCTTCCTGTCAGAATGGTTTGAGACCCCGGCGCCTTGACCGAGCCGCTCTGACGCAGAACACTGGCGAAACTGGATCGTGCCAATGAACCATCCTCTCATTTACGAGATCGACGCGCGCTGCTGGCTGCGCGAACTCTCCGCGCGCCACGGACCAAACATCACACTCGGCTCGGCGCCGGACGACGAAATCAAAGCCTGGGCGCAGCTCGGTTTCACACACCTCTGGCTCATGGGCGTGTGGCCGACCGGCCCGCGCAGCCGCGCGGCTGCATTGTCGAGCCAGGGAATGCGCCACGCGTTCAGCGAAGCCCTGCCCGACTGGCAGAACGACGACGTGGCCGGTTCGCCATTTGCCGTTGCCGATTACACGATCGCGCGCGAACTCGGCGGCGAGTCCGCCCTCAAGCAATTCCGCAAAAAATTGCACGCCCACGGATTGAAATTGCTGCTCGACTTTGTGCCAAACCACCTCGGTCTCGATCACCGGTGGGTCAGCGAAAAGCCGGAACTCTTCGTGGAAGCGCCCCTTGAAACGCCGGAAACTTTTCCGGCCGAAACCGGGACCGGGCCACGCTGGCTGGCGCACGGCAAAGACCCGAATTTCCCTGCCTGGATTGACACGGTTCAGCTCGATTACCGCCGCGCCGGCACCCACGCCTCGATGATTGAGCAGTTGCAATCCGTTGCCCAGCGCTGCGATGGCGTGCGCTGCGACATGGCGATGCTGCTGTTGAACGACGTGTTCGCCAAAACCTGGGAGGGTTTCCCCTGCCCCGCCGCCATGACTGAACGCGAATTTTGGGCTGACGCGATTCGAGTCGTCAAACAGACGCACCCGGATTTCCTTTTCCTGGGCGAGGTCTATTGGGATCTCGAAGCGCGGCTGCAAACGCTCGGTTTTGATTACACGTACGACAAACGACTCTACGATTACCTCACCTATCGCAGCCACGCCGAAGTCCAACGTCACCTGTTGGGCGTGACGCTTGAGTTCATCGGACGGAGCGCGCACTTTCTGGAAAACCATGACGAGCCGCGCA
>QHPA01000498.1 GCA_003218935.1 Verrucomicrobiota bacterium | reverse complement strand
AATGGACAGATTCAAGAAGGTGTTACTCCGTGTTCGGATACGAGCCGAGCACCTTGACGAAGCTGCATTGCTGTTCCAGCTCGGCGATGGCTTTGGCGACCCTGTGGTCGCTCGCGTGGCCATCGCAGTCGATGAAAAAGAAATATTCCCACGCCTTGCGCTTGCTGGGGCGCGATTCAATTTTCGTCATGTTCAACCGATGACGGCGAAACGCGGCGAGCGCGCGATGCAATGCGCCCACCTTGTCCACCAGGCTGATCATCAGACTGGTGCGATCGCGGCCCGTGGGCGGGCTGCACTGTCGGCCGAGCACCAAAAAGCGCGTCGCGTTGGCGGCGTTGTCCTGGATGTCGTATTCCACCACGCGCAAACCGTATTTTTCGGCGGCCAGCAACCCGGCGATGGCCGCGGTATCGTCCTCTGTCGAGGCCAGTTCCGCCGAACGCGCGTTCGAGGAGGTCTCAATGATTTCCACACGCGGCAGATTATTCTGAACCCAGGCGCGGCATTGGGCCAACGCCTGCGGATGCGCAAACAGTTTCTTGATTTGCGTCTTTCGTGCGTTGGTCAGCAGGCAGTGTTGAACCCGCAAAACGATTTGCGACACGATCTTCAGGTCGCTATCGACGAACATGTCCAGCGTGTGCGTGACGACGCCTTCGGTGGAGTTCTCAATCGGCACCACGCCGTAGTCCGCGCGGTTTTTGCTGACTTCGGCAAAGACGTCCGTGATGGTCTTTTGCGGACCGTAACGCAGGCTGGAGCCGAACCGGCGAATGGCGGCCTGATGTGTGAACGTTGCTTCCGGCCCCAGATACGCTATCCGCATCGTCTTTTGCAGCGACAGCGCGCTCGACATGACTTCGCGGTAAATCGCGCGGATGGCATCGTTCGTGATTGGTCCTTTGTTCAAGCGGCAGACGCGTTGGAGCACGGCCAGCTCGCGATGCGGAGCGTAAATTTCCTCGCCGGCTTTGAATTTGATCGCGCCGATTTCGAGGACGTGCTGCGTGCGTTCGTTCAGCAGTTTGACGATCTTCGCATCCAGCTGGTCGATCGCCTTGCGGTGCTCGGGGATGTTCATGAAGTGCGGACTGCTTCGTCGCCCAGCGCCACGTCCGGCGCGGTTTTTTGCCCTCCGGTTTCAGACTTCCGGCTCTCTGCCTGTGGCTTCTGTTCCGGGCCTCCGGCGATGCCGTCTTTGGCCGCGTCCAGAGTGAGCTGCTCCGGCGGCGCGGTGGCCAGGCCGGGTTCGACCGTCAGTAGTGATTCCGGTTTTTGCGCCGGAATGCGGCGCAGCTCATCCGCGGCAGGCAACCCTGCCAGATTGCGCAGACCGAAGTATTCGAGGAAAAGCGGCGTAGTGCCATAAGTCATCGGATGGCCCACGACTTCGGCGCGGCCCACTTGTTCGATGAGTCCCCGCTCAAGCAGGGTTTGCATCACGCCATCAACGGACACACCGCGGATTTGTTCGATCTCGGCGCGCGTCAGGGGCTGGCGATAAGCGATGATGGCGAGGGTTTCGAGGGCGGGCTGGGACAACCGCGCGGGCCGCATTTTTTCGCCCACCAACGCCTTCAGCCACGGCGCGTAATCCGGCTGGCTGACGAACTGCCACGAGCCAGCCACGCAGACCAGCCGATAGCTGCGCTTTGCGTCGTTGTGCTCGCGCGCGAGTTGTTCCAGCGCCGCATTCAAATCGTCCAGCCTCACTTTCTTGAATGCTTTCGCCGTTTCGTCCTCGGCCTGCTCGGCGGCGTCCGCAAGCACATCGCGCAACTCGGCCGGGCTGAGCGGCTTTTGCGCGGAGAAGAGAACCGCTTCCAGAATGAATTTCAGTTCCATTTCGCGTTTGCGATTTGTGATTTAGGATGGACGCGGGATGTCGGTCGTGGCGGCAGGCATCTTGCCTGCCGTAGAGCCGGGCGTCCCGCCCGGCGGATGATCCGACGGGGTTTCAACAAGCTTGGAAAACGCAGACGCAGGCGGGACGCCTGCCGCCACAACGGCGGTTGTCGCGCGGCGGATTTCGATTTCACTGAACGGCGTCGGCTGAGAAACGACGATATGTTTTAGTCGAATCAATTCGAGCAGCGCCAGAAAAGTTACCACGACTTCCGTACGGCTCGTGGTCTGCTCGAACAACTCGGAGAATTTCAGCGCGGTCCGGGCGGCGATGGCCTGCCGCAGCAACTCGATTTTTTCGCTGACCGTCCATTTGTCTTCAAAAATGTCCCGCGCCCCTTCGCGTTGTTGAAAGCGTTTGAGGACGTTGCTGACGGCGCTGATGAGGTCGAACAGCGAAACTGCTGGGCGCGGAGGCGGACCGGACGGTTCGAATTCCAGCTTCCCCGGCAGGCGCGGGAAAATTTTTTCCTGTTCGGTCTCGCGCTGATGGAGTTGAGCGGCGGCGTCCTTGAATTTCTTGTATTCGACCAGTTGACGGATCAAATCCCAGCGCGGGTCTTCCTCCTCCTCCTCGCCTTCGGCCAGCACCTGCTGGTCCAACGGAAGCAACTCGCGGCTTTTGATATACATGAGGGTCGAAGCCATCACCAGAAACTCGCCGGCCACTTCAAGGTCGAGTTCACGCATCAGCTCGATGTACTCGATGAACTGCGTGGCGATCTTCGTGAGGTTGACCTGGTAAATGTCCACCTCCTCCTTCTTCACCAGGTAAAGGAGCAGGTCGAGCGGGCCTTCGAAGACCTCAAACTGGACTTTGTATTCGGCCATCAGCGCACCGGAGGACGCGCCTCAACGGTGGCCGCATCCTAAC
>QHPA01000497.1 GCA_003218935.1 Verrucomicrobiota bacterium | reverse complement strand
AGTGGGTGCAGTTCAACCGCGCCATCATCAACACGCGCGACGAACCGCTGGCGGACGCGCGGAAATACCGCCGACTCCATCTGCTGCATGGCGACACGAATGTTTTACCCAGCTCTCTGCTCTTGAAGGTGGGAACGACTGCGCTCGTGCTCGACTTGCTGGAGATGGATCGCTTGCCGAAGATCGTTCTGGCTGACGCGGTGATGACCTTTCGCAATTTGTCACATCAGCCCGACGGCCCGTGGTTGGTGCCGCTGGCCGATGGCCGCTGCGCGAACGCGGTTGAGCTGCTGTTCAAGTTTTTCGAGGCGGGGCGGAACGAGTTCTTCGGTCGCGATAATGAGACCGATATTGTCCTCCGCGTCTGGGAAGAAGTCCTCTCGGCGCTTTCCAGCCGGCCGGAGATTCTGGTGGGCAAAGTGGACTGGATCACCAAGCGTTGGTTGTTCCGCCAGTTCATGGAGCGAGAGAACGTCAATTGGAGCGATCCCTGGCTGAAGGCGCAGGACCTGGAGTTTCATCACGTTGATCCTGCGCGAAACCTCGGAATGGCCCTGGCCCAGACGCCGTTCGCCTGGGACATCCCTCCCACGGACATTGCCGACGCCATGCGCTCCGCTCCGGTGAACACGCGTGCCCAGGCCCGTTCCCGCATCATGAAGATGCTGAAGAACCAGCACATTCGTTACTTCGTGGATTGGGAAGTGATCGACGCTGAAGGAGTCAATTCGCTGAACCTGCTGAATCCTTTCGATGCCTCGCCCGAAGAAGCCGATTCGTGGGCGCGGCAGCTTAACCTGATTTGACCATTCCGCGTCTCGTCTGCCGCAGAATGGAAAGCTACCTCGGCGCGACGTTGGCCAGGTGTCGCGTCTGCCGCTTCAGACCGCCTGCCACAGACCGGCGCGGACAAGGTTTCTCAACGTCCCTGAGGTAATCGCGCAGAAGAGGCGGTTTGTCGGACCGTCCGCCGCGCTGATAATCGTGCCAGAGCGTTTTGGCAACCGCGGACGGAGCGAGGCCCAGTTCCCTGGTCAGAAATTCAAACAACAACTCCACCAGGCGCAGCAGGGCGATTCCAGATTGACGTCCCAGCCTCGCATAGAGCCAGTCGCTCCAGCGCAGGAAAGCGGCGAAGGGCGACTCCGTTGTGCTCCAAATCAACGGCGTGGTCTCCACAAAGTTTCCGCTGTTGCCGACCAGATCCCAGAAGCGGGCGAATCGGCGCAAGCGCTGCATCGTTGCGAAATCGATGAGTTTGTTTTGCAGAATTTCGTACGGCGGGTTCGGATGATAGACCATCTGCCACTCAGCGTCGTGTCGAACGATTGGCGTGCCGCGCAATCGCTTCAAAATGCCTGCCTGAATTTCCTGCGGTCGCAGCGCGACAAGGCGATCAAAACCAGCGCCAAAACTTTCCAGAGATTCCCCAGGCAGACCGACAATCAAATCGGCGTGGACGTAAACTCCCGTGCGCTGGCGAAGAAATCCAATGTTGTCTGCCAGCTTGTCATAGTCCTGTCGGCGGCTGATCCATCGGCTGACTTCCGGGTTGAACGTCTGAATGCCGACCTCGAATTGCAGCGCTCCCGGTGGAAACTTCGCGACGAGTTCGCGCAAGACCTGCGGGAGCCGGTCGGGAATCATTTCGAAATGGACGAACAAACCGTGCCGGTAGCGTTCGTGGAAAAATTGCAGAATCGTTTTGCTGACGTTGAGGTTCACGTTGAACGTGCGGTCAACGAACTTGAATTGTTGCACGCCGCGGCCGAGCAAACGCTCCAGAGCATCGAGCAGCGCGGGCAAAGGAAAGAGACGCACGGGAATGTCCAGCGAGGACAGGCAAAATTCGCAAGTGAACGGGCAACCGCGCGAGGCCTCCACGTAAATCACGCGATGCGCTGCGTCTTCGTCAGTGTATAAATCGTAAGGCAAAACCAACTTGCTCAAGTCGGGCAAATCGGCGGCGATGACCTTCTGTGATGGTGGATTTCCGACGAGGAATTGGGCGCAAACCTCCGCGAATTTTAAATCCGCTTCGCCGGTGATGACGTAATCGGCCAACCGGACAACCTCCTGTTCCTCAACTTCAAAGCTGACTTCCGGCCCGCCGACGATGACCGTTATCCGTGGCCGCACACGCTTGAGGGCGGCGATCACTTCGGTCGTCTGGGCCGCGTTCCAGATGTAAACGCCGAAGCCGATGATTTCAGGCCGCAGCGCCAGCAGCGATTCCACGACATCGAGCGTCCGCTGATTGATGTCGAATTCGACCAGGCAGGCGTGTGGCTTCAATCCGCCCAGATTGGCGAACAGGTAGCGCAGTCCGAAAGCGGCGTGGATGTATTTCGCGTTCAGCGTGGTCAAAACGATGTCGGCCATAAAGACAGGAGATTTTATCACAGTCTATTGCTTGCGCGCAAAGGGAATAGGCGACTCCAATCAACTGTTTTGGAGCAGGATGTCGATTTGCCAACCGTGAGCAGCTTGAGAATAAAGTTGTGAATAAGAAGTGAATAAAATTCCCTTTGCGCTTTGGTGATTATGAGCGAAGATATGCCGTTCGTTCCTGTTAGCCCGTTCGGCTGTTCCTTGCGCGAGTCAGAAATCGTAGCGGCCATCGTTATGAACAGTTTGTTCACAAAACCGCAGACCGATGAATCCCCGGAAGAAGGTGAACTGTTCTTCGCGCTCATCGCCTACGAGGACTCATTGACCCGCAACCGCGCCATGCAAATTTGCGACCGGCTGATGGAGAAATTCTGGATGGACATGGAGTTTGACCTCAGTTGGTGGCGTTTCGATTTTTTGCGCGATGCCGGGATCGTCAAAGCTGCGGCGAATGCGGCAGCGCGATCCGATTTGATACTCATCTCCGCCCACGCAGGCCGCGAGCTGCCGTCGCATGTCCAAAAGTGGATCGAGACCTGGGTGCCGCGTCGTGAACTGGGAAACGGCGCCCTGGTGGCCATGATTGGAACCTCCGAGGACCAGCTCAGGGGCCTGACACCCATCCATGTTTACCTGCGCGAAGCGGCACAGCGAGGGAACCTGGATTATCTGCCGCAGGTCATCGATGCGCCTTTGAACGAACTGAACACCTCGATCGAAACGATCTCGAAGCGCGCGGAGAAGGTGACTTCACTCCTGGATGGCATCCTCCATCGCCCGACCATCCCTACGCGTTGGGGAATCAACGAGTAGTTCCGCATGCCTCCTGCCAGCGCGGTTTGTTTCCAGCCGCGCGAGTGCGACCCGGGCGTTCTGGTAATTGCTTTCACCGGAGGCTTGGATTAGCATCCCGCC
>QHPA01000496.1 GCA_003218935.1 Verrucomicrobiota bacterium | reverse complement strand
GGCGGTTCAGAGAAACGCCGAATCATCCTTTGCTTCCAGTCTGGCGAGCCGCTTCTTAATCACTTCCACGTTTTTGGTCAGTTCGAAAATGGTTTTGTAAATCTCCTCCTGAGCTTCCTTGTCCGCGAGCGGGGGCACCGCGGGATGGATGCGCATCAGTTCGCGCGAAACAGCGTTGCACACGTCACGGATTTGTTTGATGGCGGCGGCTTTGTCCATAGCCAGATTCGTTCTACGCGTATTCAAACGCGCCGGCAATCGCATTCAGGCCCGTCGTTGGGTGCATCTCAGTTTCTTGCAATGCCAGCAGGGTAGGGCGCGTCACTCCGTGCGCGCCGCTGGGGGAACGGATTCGAGTCTACGGCGCGCACGGAGTGACGCGACCTACCTGACATACATCGAAATTTCTTTGTCAAGGCACTGGCACCAGCCCCCGTGCGCCTGGGTGTCGCCGCACGCTAAAGCTTGCGGCTGCAACAAGACAGGACCGTTTAATACGAGTGCGTATAAAACGCTTGAGTGCTGTGGACCGTTGTTGTCATATATCCGGGCATGAATTCCTCGGCTCCCGGGCACCGGCAACTCTCGCTCACCGAATGGCTGATTCTCTTCGTCGCAATTCTTGGTTTTGCCTTTGACACGTATGAATTGCTCATGCTGCCGCTGATCGCGCGTCCGGCGCTGGCGGAGTTGCTGCGCGTGGACCCCGCGACGGCTTCCGGCAACGCCGCCATTTTGAAATGGACCGGTTATATGCTGTGGGGCAGCGCGGTGTCCGGCGGAGTTTTCGGATTGATTGGCGGCTGGTTAACAGACCGGTTTGGAAGAAAGCGCGTTTTGGTTTGGAGCATTTTTCTCTACGCGCTATCACCCCTCGCTGCGGCCTTCTGCCAATCTGCCGAGGCGCTGCTCATCCTGCGTTGCACCACGTTCATCGGTGTGTGTGTGGAATTTGTCGCCGCCGTGGCGTGGCCGCGTATTATCTCGCGGTGACCTACGGACAACACTGGCCGGCGATCCACGGCGGACATGCGCCGTGGCGCTACACGCTGATTTCCGGCCTTGTCCCGGCAATCCCTTTGATGTTTTTGCTTCCCTTGTTGCCGGAGTCGCCGGCCTGGAAAGAAAGACGGGCTGCGGGAACGTTGAAACGTCCGAGCATCGCGCAGCTTTTCCAGCCTGCCTTCCGGCGGACGACGATTGCCACTGCGATTTTGTTCGCGTGCGCTTACGGCGCGGCTTTCGGCGCGATCCAAATGACGCCGCAAATCGTGCCTGGCCTGGTGCCGGGCCTGCCCGAGCTGGCCAAGCTACGGAAGCAGGTGGAAGCCGCGCAACAAAAGGGCGAAGATGCCAAAGAAATGAAGAAACGCATCGCCGAGTTGAGTAGAGAACAGGGGCAAATCATCAGCAATGTGCAGACGCACCAGGAAATCGGCGGTCTGGTCGGAAGATTTGCATTGGCCTGGTTGGCAATCGTGGTCACCGGCAGAAAAGCATTATTGCGGGTTTTCCAGATTCCCGGGTTGATTCTGATACCTTTGGTTTTCCTGTTTCCGGCCACAAACAACCTGGAACTTTTCAAATGGGGCATAGCCATCGCCGGCTTTTTCACCATCGCGCAATTCAGTTTCTGGGGAAACTACCTGCCGCGTGTCTATCCGGTGTATCTGCGCGGCACCGGCGAGAGTTTCGCCGCCAACGTTGGCGGACGCATGATTGGCACGTCCGGCGCGTTCCTCACCACGAATCTCGCCCTCATCATGCCAGGCGCGTCGAACTCGACCAAACTGGCTTACGCGGCGGCGGCGGTCGCATTTTTGGTTTACGCGATTGGCTTCATCACGTCGTTCTGGCTCCCTGAGCCGAAACCAGAGGAGCCCGCAGAGTAAGGCCGGGCTGCTCTGGTGGGGAGAGACTGCTGGCGAGCCGCGATGGAAGCGATGGAATCGAAAGGCCTGGATTTTTCGGCTCGCGGGGACACTACCAGATCGGACCAAAGCAACCCACTACCGCCTCGAGTTCAGCGTTGAATGTTGCGCTCCGGTTGGACAAAGTCCCCACGTTATGCCCGGCGCCAAAGCTTCCGTGCTCGCGCAGTTTAATGCGCCTCTCACGCTGCGCGAGTTTCCACTCCCGTCCCAACTCGAACCCGGCGCGGCGCTGGTTCACACCGAGATGGCCGGCATCTGCGGCACGGACGTTCACCTCTGGAAAGGGCAACTCCCGATTTCGCTGCCGGTTATCCTTGGGCACGAGACCGTCGGCCGTATCGAGCGACTCGGTGAAGGACTGGAACGCGACCGGGCCGGACACCCGCTGAAAATCGGCGATCGGGTGACCTGGACTTCGACGATTTCCTGCGGCGAATGTTACTACTGCAAAGTCAAACGGCAGCCGACGCGTTGCCCGGAGCGGCGGGCTTACGGCATCGGCCAGCGCTGCGACCACCCGCCGCATTTGCTCGGCGGTTACGCGGAGTTTCATTATCTCCGCCCCCGCACAAATATTTTCAAAATCCCCGATGATCTGGCGACCGAGGCCGTGATCGGCGCCGGTTGCGCGCTCATCACCGCAATTCACGGCCTCGAACGGATCTGCGTCGAAAGTGCGTCAGATGCCGCGGCTGACGAAGGAGCAGGCAAGATGCCAGTTCTGCCATCTTTGTGGCGTGACAGCGTCGTAGTCCAGGGCGCAGGCCCGGTCGGAATCGCCTCGCTCGCCGTCGCCAGGAGCGCGGGCGCCAGGCAGGTGATTGTGATCGGCGGACCGAGCCACCGGCTGGAAATGGCCAGACGTTTCGGCGCCGACCACACCATCGACCTTGGCGAGATGCACGAAGCCAACTCTCGCATCGACGCCGTGCGGCGACTGACCGGCGGTTACGGCGCCGACGTGGTGCTGGAATGCGTCGGGCTACCCGGCGCGGTCGCCGAGGGCATGGAGATGTGTCGGGACGGAGGAAAATATCTCGTCCTTGGCCATTACTGCGACGCGGGAACAGTCGCGTTCAACCCGCACGTGATCACGCGCAAGCAGCTCCAGGTGTTTGGCTCGTGGTCGAGTGAGCCGCGCCATCTCGGCGTTGCTCTGGCGTTTTTGCAAGCAACCTCAAAAGTTTTCCCCTTTGCGGAAACGGTCACGCACCGATTCCCGCTGGAGCGCGCCAACGAAGCGTTGATGGCGACCGCGAACTGGCAATCGGCCAAAAGCGTTATCGTTCCGTCATTCAAGTAGGCTCCAGGCTTGAGATTCGCGGCCGTCCGCAAAACCATTTCGGCTTAAGCTTTGTAATCATGACTGCGTTGTTCTCGGCAACCTTGTTCCTCGGCGCAGCGTTGTTGTTCTGGGTCCAGCCGATGATCGCCAAAATGCTGTTGCCGCTGCTGGGCGGCGGGCCGTCGGTTTGGAATACGTGCATGGTCTTCTTTCAAGCGATGTTGCTGGGGGGTTACGCCTACGCGCATTTCGTTTCAGTCCGATTGAGCATTCGCTGGCAGGTGATGATGCATTTCTGCCTGCTTTCGCTCGCCGCGCTCGCGTTGCCATTGGGAATTTCCGAAAAACTCGTGCAGTCTCTCACGCCGGAAGCGAATCCGTTTTGGTGGTTGTTGGGCGCGCTGTTGCTGGTGGCTGGTCCCTCCTTCTTCGCGATCGCAGGCACCGGTCCGCTGCTGCAGAAATGGTTCTCCAACACAGGTCACGTTTTGGCAAAAGACCCTTACTTCCTCTACAGCGCGAGCAATCTGGGGAGCCTGATTTCCCTCCTCGGTTATCCGGTTTTGCTCGAATCGCATTTGCGCCTGCGCGAACAGAGCCTGCTCTGGACCAGCGGCTACTTCGCGCTGGCCTTGCTGATTTTATTCTGCGGAGCGTCGGTGTGGCGATTCCACCAAAGTCACGCTGGTGGCGGAAACAACGCGTCGAGACAAGCGGGGCAAGACACCAGCGCGCGAGCGATGGACCGCAGAGAAATCATTTCCGGACGACAGCGACTCCGCTGGCTGGCGTTCGCGTTTGTGCCTTCGAGTCTGATGCTGGGCGTCACCAGTTATCTGGCGACGGACATTGCGAGCATACCGCTGCTGTGGATCGTTCCGCTTTCGATTTATCTGCTCTCATTCGTCCTGGTATTTGGCCGGCGGAGGATGCTTCCGATGTCCTGGTTGAACTGGTTGTTGCCGATGGGCGCGTTGGGCGTCGCTTTTCAAATTCTTACCCGCGGAACTCACCCGATCTGGCTGGTCATTTCAATTCACCTGCTGTTTCTGTTTCTCGCCTCGATGGTTTGCCATGGACGCCTGGCCGTCGAGCGCCCGGACGCCGTTCATCTCACCGCCTTTTACTTTTGGATATCGCTGGGTGGAGCGTTCGGGGGGATTTTCAATGCCTTGGCGGCGCCCAACCTCTTCAGCACGGTGATTGAATACCCGGCAGCCATT